>JAFIHR010000170.1 GCA_017849325.1 Xanthobacter autotrophicus
GGTCTTGCCGAGCTGGTAGGCATCGCCGTGGATGACCGTCGCGCCGGGATAGCGGTGGCGCAGCAGGGCGCAGAATTCCGGATTGTACTCGATGAGGAAGAGCCGCTCGGGCGCGAAGCCGCGCTTCAGCAGGGCCTTGGTCACCGGCCCGGTGCCCGGCCCGAGCTCGATCACCGGCCCGTCCTGGGCGGGATCGAGATAGCCCGCCATCATCTTGGCGAGCGCAGGGCTGGAGGGCGCCACCGCGCCGGTCTTGAGCGGGTTCTGAAACCACGACTGCAGGAATCGCACCTCGTCCTTAAGGTGGGGCTTCGCCACCGGCGGCTTGCGAAGCGGACTGCGATGGTCGTGGGAATGAAGCATCTACGGCACCTCGGGCGCCCGGCTGGGTCGGATGTCAGGCGCTTAGACGGGAAAGCAGGCGGGGTCAAGATTCCGGCGCCCCGACATCCCGGCGCCACCCCGACGATGGCGACAAGGACCCCATTGCATGGCGGAAGAAAGGCAAGGGCGGCGGCGAACGCAAATGCCGCAGAACACGGCGCCCGATCGGGGAAAGCGAAGGGAGGGCGGCGCCTCAGCTGCCCTCGGCGGCGCCCTGGAAGAATTCCTTCACCTTGGAGAAGAAGCCGGTCGATTCGGGATGGGTGTCGCCCGAGCTTTCCTTCTCGAACTCGGCCAGCAGCTCCTTCTGCCGCTTGGTCAGCTTCTGCGGGGTCTCCACCACCACCTGCACATACATGTCGCCATGGTTGCGGGTGCGCAGGATGGGCATGCCCTTGCCGGCGAGGCGGAAGCGCTTCTGCGACTGGGTGCCGTCCGGAATCTTCACCTTGGACTTGTCGCCGTCGATGGTGGGCACCTCTACCGCGCCGCCGAGCGCCGCCGTCACCATGGAGATGGGCACGCGGCAGTAGAGGTCCGCCCCCTCGCGCTGGAAGAAAGCGTGGGGCTCGATGGAGAGGAAGATGTAGAGATCGCCCGGCGCGCCGCCGCGCACCCCGGCCTCGCCCTCGCCGCCGAGGCGGATGCGGGTGCCGTCCTCGACGCCCGCGGGGATCTGCACCGAGAGGGTGCGCTCGCGGGTCACCCGGCCGGCGCCGCCGCACTCGCCGCACGGATCCTCGATGACGCTGCCGCGCCCCTGACAGGTGGGGCAGGTGCGCTCCAGGGTGAAGAAGCCCTGGGCATGGCGGATCTTGCCCGCCCCGCCGCAGGTGCGGCACACCTTGGGCTCGGTGCCGGCCTTGGCGCCGGTGCCGGTGCAGGCCTCGCAGGTGATGGAGGTGGGGATCTTGATCTGCGCGGTCTTGCCCTCGTAGGCCTCCTCCAGCGTGATCTCCATGTTGTAGCGCAGGTCCGCGCCGCGCCCGCGCGCGCCGGCACCGCCACGCCCGCGGCCGCCCATGGAGCCGCCGAACAGATCGTCGAAGATGTCCGCGAAGGTGGAGGCGAAATCCGAGCCGAAGCCGGGCCCCGCGCCGCCGCCGCCATTCTCGAAGGCAGCATGGCCGAAGCGGTCGTAGGCGGCGCGCTTCTGCGGGTCCTTCAGGACCTCGTAGGCTTCGTTGACCTCCTTGAAGCGGATCTCCGCCTCGCCGTCCCCCTGGTTGCGGTCGGGGTGCCATTTCATGGCGAGCTTGCGGTAGGAGGCCTTGAGAATGGTCTCGTCGGCGCCGCGATCGCAGCCGAGAACGTCGTAATAGTCACGCTTGGACATGGTCGATCTTCACCCGCAACCGCCCTCCAGCGGCACCGCCCTTGCCGTGGCCGCGGGGTTGAAACTCAATGAGGCGAATACCTTAAAGGCAAACCGGCACAAGAACGCAAGACGGGGGCGGTGCTTTCGCCCCTCCCCCGTCCCGGATTTCAGGCTCAGGCGGACTTCTTCTTGTCGTCGCCGTCCACCTCGGTGAACTCGGCGTCCACCACGTCGTCGGCCGGCTTGGAAGCGGCTTCCTCGCCGCCCTGCTGAGCCGAATACATGGCCTCGCCGAGCTTGAGGGAGGCCTGGGCCAGCGCCTGGGTCTTCGAGGTGATGGCCTCGACGTTGTCGCCTTCCAGCGCGCTCTTGAGGTCGGCCAGCGCCGCCTCGATGGCGCCCTTCTCCGCCGCGCCGACCTTGTCGCCATGCTCGGCGAGGGCCTTCTCGGTGGAGTGGATGAGCGCCTCGGCGTGGTTCTTGGCCTCGGCCGCCTCCTTGCGCTTCTTGTCCTCGGCCGCGTGGGCCTCGGCGTCCTTCACCATCTTGTCGATGTCGGCATCGGAGAGGCCGCCCGAGGCCTGGATGCGGATCTGCTGCTCCTTGCCGGTGCCCTTGTCCTTGGCGGAGACCTGCACGATGCCGTTGGCGTCGATGTCGAAGGTCACCTCCACCTGCGGCACGCCGCGCGGCGCCGGGGGAATGCCCACGAGGTCGAACTGGCCGAGGATCTTGTTGTCGGCCGCCATCTCGCGCTCGCCCTGGAACACCCGGATGGTGACCGCCGTCTGGCCATCCTCGGCCGTGGAGAACACCTGGCTCTTCTTGGTCGGGATGGTGGTGTTGCGGTCGATGAGGCGGGTGAACACGCCGCCGAGGGTCTCGATGCCCAGGGACAGCGGGGTCACGTCGAGCAGCAGCACGTCCTTCACGTCGCCCTGAAGCACGCCCGCCTGGATCGCGGCGCCGATGGCGACCACCTCGTCCGGGTTGACGCCCTTGTGGGGCTCCTTGCCGAAGAACTGCTTCACCACTTCCTGCACCTTGGGCATGCGGGTCATGCCGCCGACGAGAACCACCTCGTCGATCTGCCCGGCGGTGAGGCCGGCATCCTTCAGCGCCTGCCGGCAGGGCTCGACGGTCTTCTGGATGAGGTCGTCCACCAGCGCCTCGAACTTGGCGCGGGTCAGCTTCATGGTGAGGTGCTTCGGGCCCGAGGCGTCGGCGGTGATGAACGGCAGGTTCACCTCGGTCTGGGTCGCGGACGACAGCTCGATCTTGGCCTTCTCGGCGGCTTCCTTCAGCCGCTGGAGGGCGAGCTTGTCGTTGCGCAGGTCGATGCCCTGCTCCTTCTTGAACTCGTCGGCGAGGTAGTTCACCAGCCGCATGTCGAAGTCTTCGCCGCCGAGGAAGGTGTCGCCGTTGGTGGACTTCACCTCGAACACGCCGTCGCCGATCTCCAGCACCGACACGTCGAAGGTGCCGCCGCCGAGGTCATAGACCGCGATGGTGCCGGCCGACTTCTTGTCGAGGCCGTAAGCAAGGGCGGCCGCGGTGGGCTCGTTGATGATGCGCAGCACCTCGAGGCCGGCGATCTTGCCGGCGTCCTTGGTGGCCTGGCGCTGGGCGTCGTTGAAGTAGGCGGGGACCGTGATGACGGCCTTCTCCACCTTCTCGCCCAGGAAGGATTCGGCGGTTTCCTTCATCTTCTGCAGGATGAAGGCGGAGATCTGCGAGGGAGAGAACTTCTTGCCGTCCGCCTCGACCCAGGCATCGCCGTTGTCGGCGCGCACGATGTGGTAGGGGACGAGCTTCTTGTCCTTCTCGACGGTGGGATCGTCGTAGCGGCGGCCGATGAGGCGCTTCACCGCGAAGATGGTGCGCTCGGGATTGGTGACGCTCTGGCGCTTGGCGGGCTGGCCGACGAGACGCTCGCCATCCTCCGTAAAGGCGACGATGGAAGGCGTGGTGCGCGCGCCCTCGGCGTTCTCGATGACTTTCGGGGTGGACCCCTCCATCACCGCAACGCAGGAATTGGTGGTGCCGAGGTCGATACCGATGATCTTGGCCATATACAATCTCCTTGCCGGCGGACCGACCGGGCCCTTGCGGCGCCCGTGGAGGAATCTGCGAGCCCCTCCCGCAGCTTTCCGCCGGCCCCCGTTTGCAAAATTTGGGGTTCGCCGCGAGTGCGACGATCGAAGGCGCATATAGGGGGGGCCTTTTGGCGCCGCAAGGCGTACAAGGTGGCCGCCCCTACCTTTTTCAACCCTCCGAAGAGGACCCTCCCATGGCCGGCCCCTCCCTGATCGGCGCCAGTGACAGCGCCGTGCTCGTGGTTGTCGACCTGCAAGTGGATTTCCTGCCCGGAGGCGCCCTCGCGGTGCCTTTCGGCGACGA
>JAFIHR010000171.1 GCA_017849325.1 Xanthobacter autotrophicus
CCGGGCCTTTCCGAGCCCGAGGCGGTGCGCCATTACGTGCGGCTCTCGCGCATGAACTACAGCATCGATTCCGGCATCTTCCCGCTGGGCTCGTGCACCATGAAGCACAATCCGCGGCTCAACGAGAAGCTGGCGCGCCTCGCCGGCTTCGCCGACCTCCATCCGCTGCAGCCCGTCTCCACGGTGCAGGGCGCGCTGGCGCTGATGGAGGAGCTGGCGCAGGCGCTGCTCGCCCTCACCGGCATGGCGGCGGTGGCGCTCAGCCCCAAGGCCGGCGCCCATGGCGAACTGTGCGGCATGATGGCCATCAAGGCGGCCCACGAGGCGAGCGGCGACAGCGCGCGGCGCATCGTGCTCGTGCCCGACAGCGCCCACGGCACCAATCCGGCCACCGCCGCCTTCATTGGCTACGAGGTGCGCACCATTCCGGCCCGCGACGACGGCACGGTGGATGCGGCCACGGTCGCGGCGGCGCTGGGGCCGGAGGTGGCGGCCCTCATGCTCACCAACCCCAACACCTGCGGCCTGTTCGAGCGGGAGGTGGTGGCCATCGCCGAGGCAGTGCACGCGGCGGGCGCCTATTTCTACGCCGACGGCGCCAATTTCAACGCGGTGCTGGGCAAGGTGAAGGTCGGCGACCTCGGCGTCGATGCCATGCACATCAACCTGCACAAGACCTTCTCCACGCCCCATGGTGGCGGCGGGCCGGGGGCGGGGCCGGTGGTGCTGTCCAGGGCGCTGGCGCCGTTCGCGCCGGTGCCGGCGCTGGTGGCCGATGCCGGCGGCCTCAGGCTGGTGGAGGAGCAGGGCGCGCCGGGGGCGGAGCAGGCGCTCGGCCGCATGTGCGCCTTCCACGGCCAGATGGGCATGTTCGTGCGGGCGCTGGCCTGGATCCTCTCCCACGGCGCCGACGGCATGCGGCAGGCCTCTGAGGATGCGGTGCTGGCGGCCAATTACATCCGCGCCAGCCTGATCGACCTCATGAGCGCGCCCTTCGCCGATCGCCCGGCCATGCACGAGGCGCTGTTCGACGATGCCTGGCTGGCCGGCACCGGCATTTCCACCCTCGACGTGGCCAAGGCGCTCATCGACGAGGGCTTCCACCCCATGACGGTCTATTTCCCGCTGGTGGTGCACGGCGCCATGCTCATCGAGCCGACGGAGAGCGAATCGAAGGCGTCCCTCGATCTCTTCATCGCCGCGCTGCGCGATCTGGCGATGGCGGCGAAGGCGGGCGATACCGCGCGCTTCCTCGGCGCGCCGTATTACGCGCCGCGCCGCCGGCTGGACGAGACCCGGGCGGCGCGCACGCCGGTCCTGCGCTGGCGGCGGCCCGCGCCGGTGAAGGACGCGGCCGAATAGGCGCCGCCGCGCGCCGGTCCCCGCGCCTGCGGGATGATCAGCCCGGCGGTGGCGAGAAGGTGCTGGTGGAGGGCGGCGCCGAGAAGCCCCCGGACGACGGCGGCGGCGTGAACCCGCCGCCGGAGGAGTTGCTGCTGGGCGGCGGCCCGAACACGTCGCTCTTGGGAGCGCCGGGGTCGGAACTCGCGGCGCCCGAGCTGGGCTTGCTGGAGCTCGATGCGCTGGAGCTGGGCTTGGGCGTGCTGCGCCGCGCCTGGGGCGCCGGCTTCTCCGCCGGCGTGCCCTTCGGGTCGTAGCCCACGTAGATGATGTAGCGCTCCATCTGCTCGGGCTTCTTCAGCAGCGGGAAGGAGATCTGGTCCTCCACCACGGTGAAGCTCGCCTGATTCTGGCCCTGCGGGATGTCGAGCGGGATGGTGAAGAACTTCGTTGTGATGACCTCGGGGGTGGGGCCTTCATTGACCACCGCGACGCGCATCGGCACCTTGAACGAGCCCGGCGTGCCCTTGTCGCCCAGCAGCAGGCGGCCCTCGATGCCCACCTTCACGGTCATGTTGCCGCCGACGATGGCGCATTCCCGCGCCAGCTGGCCCATATTGCCCTGGTAGCGCAGCCCGCCGGAGGAATCCGCGACCTGCCAGGTGGCCGCGCCGGTGCGGACCGTCACGCTCGGGCAATCGTATTCCAGCGCGTCGGGGCCTGAGCCCACCACCAGCTTGCCGGGGGTCGACTGCACGCCGCCCGCGCTGCCGCCGGTCTGCGGGCCGAGGATGTTGTCGGTGCTGCAGGCGGCGAGGGCGAGGCCCAGCCCGGCCCCCACGGCGAGGCCGCGCGCCAGCCGGTACGCCGCGCCAACGCCGGAGGCGTTCGCCGCCAGGGGCGGGATGGCCCTTGCGCCCGGCCCGGGAGCCGGAGCCGCCGGCCGGACCGAGCCGATCCGGCGGGAGCCGGCCCGAGCCCCGCGCGCGGCTTCATGTGTCTGAGCCATGTCGCCCATCTCCAAAGCCATGCCCCCCGTTGGGGCGACGTATAGCAAAGCGGACAACGCTACGGTAGCCGCCGATCGCAACGCCTGCGATCACGGCCCGGCAAACCGCCCGTTAAGGTTACGTCCCAGCTCAGCCGCCCGACAGGCCGGCCGGGCGCCCGACCACCACCACCAGGGCGTTGCGGGCATCGGACAGGCGCTTGGCGACGCGCTTGAGATCGTCCAGGGAGACCGCTTCGATCAGAGAGTTGCGGCGGTCCACATAGTCTATGCCAAGCTGGTCGAGCTGGATCTGGAGCAGCTGCCCCGCCACCTTGGAGGAGGTGTCGAAGCGCAGGGCATAGCTGCCCATCAGGTAGCTCTTGGCTTCCTTCAGCTCCTCGGCCGAGGGGCCGGCATCGAGGATGCGCTTGAACTCGTCGGTGATGAGGGCGATGGATTCGGCCGCCCGCTCGTTCTTGGTGGCGGTGCCGGCGAACCACAGGCCCACGTGGTCGAGGGCCACCTGGTAGGAATAGACCGAATAGGCGAGCCCCCGGGCCTCGCGCACCTCCTTGAAGAGGCGGGAGGAGAAGGCGCTGCCGCCGAGAATGTGGTTGAGCACGAACGAGGGGATGAAGTCCGGATCGTTGCGCTTCAGCCCCACGGTGCCCATGGTCACCACGGACTGCGGCACGTTGAGCTCCACCACATGGACGCTGCCGATCCCGGCGGGCGCCACCTCGGCCACCGGCTTGAGCTCGGGGTCGGCCGGCAGGGCGCCGAACGCCGCGTCGAGGCGAAGGCCCAGCTCCTCGGCGCCGATGTCGCCCACCACGGCGACCCGCAGGTTGGAGCGGGCGAGCATCCTCTTGGCAAAGCCGGCGATGTCGGCGCGGGTGATGCGCGGCACGCTCTCAAGGGTGCCGTCCACCGGGCGGCCGTAGGGATGGTCGGGGAAGGCGAGGGCGAACCAGCGCTCGCTGGCGATGGAATTGGGCTCGGTGGACCGGCGGCGCAGGCCGGCCATCTGGGCGGCGCGGATGCGCTCCACCGCCTCGTCGTCGAAGCGCGGCTGGGTCACGGCGAGGCGCAGCAGCTCGAACGCCTTGTCGCGGTTTTCCGAAAGCGTGCGCAGCGAGCCGCGCAGGTCGTCGCGGCCGGCATCGAAGCGCAGCTCGATGGCGTGGTCGGCGATGGCGCTCTGGAAGGCGACGGCATCGAGGTCGCCGGCGCCTTCGTCGAGCAGGGAGGAGGTGAGGCTGGCGAGGCCCGCCTTGTCCGCCGGATCCTGCGCCGCGCCGCCGAGGAAGGCGACCTCCATGGCGATGAGGGGCAGGGTGGTGTCATGCACCAGCCACGCCTTGATGCCCCCGGGCGAGACCACCTCGGTGATGCGGCTCGACTGGGATTGCGCCGGGGTCGTGGAGGAAATCAGCGAAAGGGCCATCATCACCATCACAGAAAAAAGCACGCTCGCGAGGCGCCGGGGGTGGCGCTGCAGAAAGCCTGCACTCACGAGCGATCGTCCTTGCCCGCGGCGGCCGGCGTCCCGGAAGGGGCGGCTCCGGCCGGGCCGGCGGGCGCGTTGCCGGCGGACTTCTCGTCCTGCGGCATCAGATAGCCGGTCACCGCATGGTCGAGCACGAGGAAGCGCTGCGCCGCGGCCTTCACGTCGTCGGCCGTCACCTTCTTGATGCGGTCGGGCCAGGTGCGCACGTCCTCGGCGGTCTCGCCGGTGGCCCAGGCGGCGCCATGGATGCGCGCCAGCGTCGCCTGATTGTCCTGGGCGTAGATGGCGTCGGCGGTGAGCCGGGTCTTGGCGCGGGCCAGCTCCAGCTCGTCCACGCCCTTCTGCGCCAGCTCGGCGACGACGCCGTCGATGGCGGCCTCCAGGGCCTCCAGGGAGACGCCGGGACGGGGCGCGGCATAGATGCCGAAGCGGGTGGCATCATAGGCCGTGCTCTGATACCAGGCGCCGGCGCCGGCGGCGAGACCCTTCTCCACCACCAGAGCGCGATAGAGCCGGCCGGTCTGGCCGCCGCCGAGGATCTGGGACAGCACGTCGAGGGCCTCGGACTCGCCCGGCTTCGCGGTGCGGGCGGAGGGCACGAGATAGACCCGCTGCACGCTCGGCTGGGCGACCCGCGCGTCGGCCAGGGACACCCGGCGGTGAGCCTTGGGCTCCGGCTCCTGCGGGCGGGCGCGTGGCGGCGTGTCGGCGCGGGCGACCTTGCCGTAGGTCTTCTCGGCCAGCGCCTTCACCTCGTCCGGCTGGACGTCGCCGGCCACCACCAGCAGCGCGTTGTTGGGCGCGTAATAGCAGCGGTAGAAGGCGAGGGCGTCCTCACGGTTGAGCGCCTGGATCTCGTGCTCCCAGCCGATGATGGGATGCTGGTAGGGGTGGTTCACATAGGTGGCGGCCTGCAGCGCCTCGCCGAGGCGCGCGCCGGGATCGTTGTCGGTGCGCATGCGGCGCTCTTCCAGCACCACGTCGCGCTCGGGCAGCACCACCTCGTCGGAAAGCTTGAGGCCGGTCATGCGGTCCGCCTCGAAGCCCATCACCTGTTCGAGGTGCTCCTTGGCCACGCGCTGGTAATAGGCGGTGTAGTCCTGGGAGGTGAAGGCGTTCTCCTGGCCGCCGAGGCGGGCCACCTCGGCCGAGAACTCGCCCTGGGGGTGGGCGTCGGTGCCCTTGAACATCAGGTGCTCGAGGAAATGGGCGATGCCCGACTTGCCCGGCTGCTCGTCGGCCGAGCCCACCTTGTACCACACCATGTGCGTGACCACCGGGGTGCGGTGATCGGGGATGACCATGATCTCAAGGCCGTTGGCGAGGCGGAATTCGGAGACTTCGGGCCCCGCCGCGTCGGCGGCATTCGAGGCGAGGGCGGCCGCACCGGCGGCAAGAACAACAACCATGGCAAGACGGCTCATATGCACGAGGTTAATCTCTCAATGATGCGCAGACGATCGTCCGACAGACAAGAAATATAGGCCGGACCGATCGTCTCGCCAGCCTCGCCCGGCCG
>JAFIHR010000172.1 GCA_017849325.1 Xanthobacter autotrophicus
GTGGAAGCGCGCTATCTGCTCGCGTTCGCGACCGTCGTGGCGCTCGCCGTGGTGGCGAAGAATTTGGTGCGCTCCTCCGCCGGGCGGGCGCTGATGGCGGTGCGTGACCACGAGACGGCGGCGGCGCTGACCGGGGTCGATACCGCGCGCGCCAAGCTCACCGCCTTCGCCGTCTCCGGCTTCTATTGCGGGATCGCGGGGGCGATGTGGAGCTTCCTCTATCTCGGCACGGTGGAGATCGAGGCCTTCTCGCTGCACCGCTCGTTCCAGATCCTGTTCATGGTCATCATCGGCGGGCTCGGCTCCATCCTCGGCTCGTTCTTGGGCGCCGCCTTCATCGTGCTGCTGCCGGTGGCGATCTCCAACGGCGCGGGCCTTTTGGGCGAGGCGCTGAAGCCCGACGTGCTCGCCAATCTGGAGCTGATGATCTTCGGCGGCCTCATCGTGTCGTTCCTGATCCTCGAGCCCCACGGCCTTGCCCGGCTCGCGGTGAAGGCCAAGGACCGGCTGCGCCGCTGGCCCCTGCCCTACTGATCGCGCCGCGGGCGGGCACGCGCCTGCCCACTGCCGGCCAAGCCGCCCCTTTCCCGAGGCCCGGCCGATGACCATCGGCCGCGCGGCGGCGCCCCAACCTACGGAAACTCTCATGCCCTATAGCTACATCCGGATCGAAACCCGCGGCCGCGCCGGCTGGATCACGCTCCACCGGCCGGAGGCGCTCAACGCGCTGAACATGGCCATGATGGGCGAGATCTGCGATGCGCTCGACGCCTTCGAGCAGGACCGCGGCATCGCCTGCGTGGTGCTGACCGGCTCCGAGCGCGCCTTCGCCGCCGGTGCCGACATCAAGGAGGCGGCCGAGCGCAGCTTTCCGGAAACCTTCCTGGAGGACTTCCTCGCCTTCTGGGACCGCGTGGCGCGCTTCCGCAAGCCGCTGATCGCGGCGGTGGCGGGCTATGCGCTGGGCGGCGGCTGCGAGCTGGCCTTGATGTGCGACCTCCTCATCGCCGCCGACACCGCCCGCTTCGGCCTGCCGGAGATCAAGATCGGCGTCATGCCCGGGGCCGGCGGCACGCAGCGGCTCACTCGGGCGGTCGGCAAGGCCAAGGCCATGGACCTCGCCCTCACGGGGCGGATGATGGACGGCGCAGAGGCCGAACGCGCCGGCCTCGTCTCCCGCCTGGTGCCGGCCGGCGACCTCCTCGCCGAGGCCGAGAAGGCGGCTGAAGCCATCGCCGGAAAGTCGCTCGTCAGCGCCATGATGATCAAGGAGGCAGTGAACCGGGCGCAGGAGGGCTCGCTCGCCGAGGGGCTGCTGTTCGAGCGGCGGGTGTTCCAGTCGCTGTTCGCCACCGCCGACCAGAAGGAGGGCATGGCCGCCTTCGTGGAGAAGCGCCCGCCGCAGTTCCGCGACCTGTGAGGGGCACCGGCGGCGCGCACGGTCCGCGAAAGGCTCAGGCGCCGACGGTGGACTTCTTCTGCGGCATGCCGTCCGGCACCACGGTCTTCACGATGGATTGGTCGAGCGCCTCATAGTCGTGATAGCCGATGGCGTCGTAGAGCTCGGCGCGGGTCTGCATCTCGTCGAGCATGTTCTGGGTCCCGCCGTCGCGCGCGATGGCCGCATAGAGCTTCTCCTGCGCCTTGTTGGCGACCCTGAGGGAGGAGACCGGCCAGATCACCATGCGATAGCCCATGGCCTCGAACTCGGCGGCGGTGAAGAAGGGCGTGCGGCCGAATTCCGTCATGTTGGCGAGCAGCGGCACGCCGGGCAGGCGGCGCGCCACCTCGCGGAACATCTCCGCATCGGTGAGCGCCTCGGGGAAGATGGCGTCGGCGCCGGCCTGGAGATAGAGCTTGGCCCTCGCCACCGCGCCGTCGATGCCCTCGCTCGCCGCCGCATCGGTGCGGGCGATGATGTATAGGTCGCGTCGCGCGGTGGCGGCGGCCGCCACCTTGGTCGCCATGTCGTGGGCATCGGCCAGCTTCTTGTCGTTGAGGTGGCCGCATTTCTTGGGCAGCAGCTGGTCCTCGATCTGGACCGCCGCCGCGCCCGCGTCCTCGAAGCAGCGCACCATGTGCATCACGTTGAGCGCCTCGCCATAGCCGGTGTCGCCGTCCACGAGGATCGGCAGGCCGGCGGCGCGGGCGAGCTGGCGGACGAAGAAGCACACGTCCTCGACGGTGATGATCCCGAGGTCGGGAAGCCCCATGGAGGCGGTCATCGCCGCGCCGGAGAGATACAGCGCCTCGAACCCGGCCGCCTTGGCCTGCAACGCGGCCATCCCGTTGTGCGCGCCGGGCATGGGCAGGATGTGCGGTCGGGCAACGAGGTCGCGAAACCGACGACCCGGCGCCTGCAGGCTGAGATCGGCTGCGACCAGGTAGGGCATTGGGAACTCCTCATGCGTGCGGCGGGCATGGCCTGCGTTTGCGCCTACACAACAGATCGCCCCGCAGAATGTCAACATTTGACTACACGCAGTCAGCGTGAGGTTCCCCCCTTCCGCTGCGGCCAATGGACCAATTCCGCCAGTCTCGCAGGGGCCAAGTCCAGAAAATTGTTGACATTTTACAAAATGCGCGCATCCTGCGCCCAGTCTTTGTCATCCTCGCCGTAAAGGCTCATAGGCAAGACTTCGCAACTTGCGCATAGTCTTGTCCCGTGGGACGCAACACCCGGGATGCAATGGGAGGCGGCACGTGGAACCCCCTATGTTCAGCGGCAGGACGCTGGCTGATCGCGCGTTCGAGTGGCTCGAAGAGGCCATCATCAAAGGGGACTACCCTCCCGAAGCGAAGCTCGATGAAGTCGCTCTCGCCAAGTCGTTCGGCATCAGCCGCGGTCCGGTGCGCGAGGCGATTCGCCGCCTCGAGGGCAAGAAGCTGGTGGAGCGGGTGCCCCATGTGGGCGCGCGGGTCGCGGCGCTGAACCCCTCCGATCTGGCGGATATCCTCAGCGTGCGCGAAGCGCTCGAAGGCATGGCCTGCCGGCTCGCCACCGAGCGCATGTCGGACGCGGAGATCAAGGAGCTGGAAAATCTGCTCGACCAGCACGCCGACCAGGGCGGGCTGAAATCGGGCGCCAACTATTACCAGAACCCCGGCGACTACGATTTCCACTTCCGCATCATCCAGGGCAGCCGCAACGCCAAGCTCATCGAGATGCTCTGCAACGATCTCTATTATCTGCTGCGCGTCTATCGGTACCGTTCCAGCTCCCGCAAGGGCCGCGCCAAGGAAGCCTTCCAGGAGCACCAGGACGTGGTGGCCGCCATGAAGGCGCGCGATCCCGATGCCGCCGAAGCCGCCATGCGGACCCACCTGCACCACGCGCTGCTGTCGATCCAGAACGAACAGGTGCCCCTGCCCCGGCCCAAGCGCCTGCAGAAAGCCTAGAGCGCGCCCGTCTTTCCGGCGCCGCGAGCCTTGCGGACGCGCATCCGCGGCGCGGCGCCCCTCAAGAGAGCGTGACTGGGATTGCGCTCCATCCGGCGGCACGATGCGCCCCTGCCCGTCCGCGCGGCCGAATGCGGAAGCGGCGCGCCACTTCCGAATAATCTGATTATTTTTCAAATCATTATTCCGCGTTTTTCGGATCGCCCCGGGGCCCTCCCGCCCCCGTCCCGGCGGCGCGCCTCCCGCCAATTTGGCGTCGCCAACATTGTTGACATTTGACGTTCGACTGAGCTACGGAATTGGACGGGAGGAGACAAGAATGACCCGTCAGCTTCGATGCGTGATCATGCGCGGTGGCACCAGCAAGGCGGTCTTCCTGAAGGAAGCGGACCTGCCGGTGGACGAGGCCGAGCGCACGCGCACCATCCTCGCGGTGTTCGGCTCA
>JAFIHR010000173.1 GCA_017849325.1 Xanthobacter autotrophicus
GGCTCCACCGCGATCATGCGCAGCGAGGGCTTGCGCGCCTTCAGCACCTGGCCGATGCCGGTGATGGTGCCGCCGGTGCCGACGCCCGACACCACCGCATCCACCGCGCCGTCGGTGTCGTTCCAGATCTCCTCCGCCGTGGTCCGGCGGTGGATGTCGGGATTCGCCTTGTTCTTGAACTGCTGCGGCATCACCGCCTTGGGCAGCTCCTGGATCAGCTGCTCGGCCCGGGCCACGGCGCCCTTCATGCCGAGACTGGCGGGGGTGAGCACCAGCTCGGCGCCGAGCAGGGCGAGCATCTTGCGGCGCTCCACCGACATGCTCTCGGGCATCACCAGGATCAGCCGGTAGCCGCGCGAGGCCGCCACGAAGGCGAGGGCGATGCCGGTGTTGCCGGAGGTGGGCTCCACCAGCACGGTGTCGGCGTCGAGCGCGCCGGCGGCCTCCATGGCGTCGATCATGGCGACGCCGATGCGGTCCTTCACGCTGGCGATGGGATTGAAGAATTCGAGCTTGGCGAGAATGGTCGCCTTGGCGCCGCGCAGCTCGGGCAGGCGCTTCAGCTTCACCAGCGGGGTGTTGCCCACCGTCTCGGTGATGGAATCGTAGACGCGGCCCCGCCCCGGACGCGGCGCGGAGGGGGGAACCACTTTCACGGCGGCTTCGGCCATGGGCAATCTCCTCGGGTCAACGGTGGGCGCCCGGTGCGAGCCGGACCCCGTCAAATGGCGAAATCAATGCGATCGGCTTCCGCGCCATGGCCCTTGTCGTCGGCGGCGCGGCACAGGTCTTCCAGGGTCACGGCATCGAGCGCGGTATCGAACGTGTCCTCGGCGGAGGAGACCGCCGGCTGCACCACCTCGAGCACGAGGGGCGGCAGGATGATCTCCTTCTCCTCCTCGGCCCCCTCCACCACCCGGACGATCTCGGCCACCGAGATGCGGCGGCGCTCGCGGGCCAGCTCATAGCCGCCGCGCGGGCCGCGCACGCCCTTGAGCAGCCCGGCATGGACCAGCGCCTGGAGCACCGGCTCCAGGCGGCGGGGCGGCAGGCCGTGGCGGGCGGCGAGCGCCTTCGCGGCCACCGGCATGCCACGGGCATGGACGGCCACATCCACAACGGCGGCAATGGCGAGAAGGCTCTTGTCGGACAATCGCGGCATGGGACAACAAAAAAACGGAAGGGAACCGAGCTATATCACGCGCCGGAGACCCCAGTCGATCCAAAACCACCGGCACCGCGTGCAGTTTCCCCTAAATCTCCGGATTCTTCCAGCATTATCTGCACCACCGGCGCCACCACGAGCTGCGCCATGCGCAGGCCGCGGGTGAAGGCGAACGGCTCCGGGCCGAGATTGACGAGAATCGCCTTCACCTCGCCCCGGTAGTCCCAATCGATGGTGCCGGGCGCGTTGAGCACGGTGATGCCGTGCTTCAGAGCGAGGCCCGAGCGCGGCCGCACCTGCGCCTCGTAGCCCTCGGGCAGGGCGAGGATGAAGCCCGTGGGAAGCGCCGCGAATTGTCCGGGTGCAAGGACCACGGGCGCGTCTTCCGGCACCGCGCACACCAGGTCGAGGCCGGCGGCGCCCGCCGTGGCATAGGCCGGCAGGGGCAGGTCCGCGCCATGGGGCAGGCGCTGGATCCGCACCAAGGGACGCTGCGCGACCGGCGGGACGGGAGGGCTCATTCCCCCTCCCCCGCGAGCTCTGCGGCGATGCGGGCCACGAGGTGCCGTGCCACCTCCGCCTTGGAGGCGGACGGCCAGTCCTCCACCCCGTCGCCGGTGACCAGATGCACCGTATTCACGTCGCCGCCCATGATGCCGGTGGCGGGCGAGACGTCGTTGGCGACGATCCAGTCGCAGCCCTTCTTTTCGCGCTTCGCTTTGGCATAGGCCACCACCTGCTCGGTCTCGGCGGCAAAGCCCACCACGAGGCGCGGGCGCAGCGTGTGATGGCGCGAGACGGCGGCGAGGATGTCGGGATTCTCGATCAGCTCCAGGTGGGGCGCCCCGCCCTCCCCCTTCTTGATCTTCTGCTCGGAAGCGTCGGCCACCCGCCAGTCGGCCACGGCGGCGGCGAAGATGGCGGCGTCCGCCGGCAGGTTCTCCTCCACCGCCGCCATCATCTGCCGGGCGCTCTCCACGTGGATGGTCTTCACCCCGCGCGGATCCGGCGCCTCGGCGGGGCCGGAGATCAGCACCACCTCGGCTCCCGCCGCCCGCGCCGCCGCGGCGATGGCGTGACCCTGCTTGCCGGAGGATCGGTTGGCGATATAGCGCACCGGATCGATGGGCTCATGGGTCGGGCCGGAGGTGATGAGGATACGCCGGCCGGTCAGCAGGGCCTCATGGGCGCCGAAGAAGGCCTCGATGGCGGCGAGCATCTCCATGGGCTCGGCCATGCGGCCCTCGCCGAATTCGTCGCGCTCCGCCATGGCGCCGGCATTGGGGCCGACGGTGAGGATGCCGTCCTCCCTGAGCCGCGCCATGTTGCGCCGGGTCGCCGGGTGCGCCCAC
>JAFIHR010000174.1 GCA_017849325.1 Xanthobacter autotrophicus
GATGCGAGGAGCATCAGCCCCATGGTGACATGGCGCAGGAAGAGCGGCGGATCCCACACCAGGGCCGGTCCCTCGGCCCGCCAGGCGCCGTAGCCGTACCCCGTCAGCAGCAGGCCGGCGAGGGCGGTGAGGGCGAAGAGCACCTTGTAGGGTCCCTCGCCGAGCCGCGCGATAAGCTGCCCGCGCAGCTCCGGACGGGTCGGAACCATGTGGATTCCAAGAAACAATATCAGCCCGAGCAGCATTATCACCATGGATTGATCTCCTCGGAATCTTTGCTCAAACGTGGCGGAAATAAAGGGAAAACCGGCAGAAAAGCAGGCTGTTTTGCGGCGGCGATGTCATGCCGTTGTCGTGAGGAGTGGTGTCTTCACCTTGCGTCGCTACCGCGTCATGTCAGTATCATACCGTAAAGAGAAGGGGGATCTCATCATGCGGTTTTCACATCTGGTGTCGGCCTTGTTCCTCGGCCTGGCCACGATCGTGGCGAGCGGGGCTGGGTCTTCGGCACTTGCGGGTGTGGTCGCGCATATCGACCTTTCCTCGCAGCGCATGATCGTGTCGGTGAACGGCCAGACCAAATATAGCTGGCCGGTGTCCACCGCCCGCAGCGGATACGTGACGCCCACGGGCTCCTACCGCCCGCAGCGCATGTATCGCGAATATTTCTCGAAGAAGTACTACAATTCGCCCATGCCGTACTCGATCTTCTTCCGGGGCGGCTATGCGATCCACGGCAGCTACGCCATCCGCCAGCTCGGCGCGCCCGCGTCCCACGGCTGCATCCGGCTCCATCCGGGCAATGCCGCGACGCTGTACTCGCTGGTGAAGACCTATGGCGAAGGCAATACGGTGATCCGCATCACCCGCTAGGCCGGCAGCGTGCGGCGACGGGGCGAGGGCGCGGTGGGGCGCCTGTCGCCCTGTCCTTGCCGGGCCGATCGGCCTGACGCCATCCGAAGCATGAGGTCGGCCGGGAGGGGCCGGGCGCCCGCGAGGGAGCCCGGCGCGGCAGCCGGCCGGCGCCGCAGATTGCGGCGGCCGGCACAATGCAGGCATGCGAAGCGGTCGCAGGCGGACGGGCTCGCGGGTCTTCTATTCGTCGCCCACTCATGATATCGGCCACTGCCAACTCGCTCCGGGGGGCACCGTCGCACCCCGCTGCGATCCCAACCGCGCGGGTCTGATCCGATCCGCCAGAGGAGTTGGCCATGTCCGCCCCCCAGCCGCCCGCCCCCCTGACCACCGACAGCGCCGATCTCGGCCTGATCCGCTCTCCGCTGCGCGAGGCGCTCACCTTCGATGACGTGCTGCTGAAGCCCGGCCCCTCCGAGGTGATGCCCGGCGACGTGGATCTCGCCACCCAGCTCACCAAGTCCATCCGCCTCAACCTGCCGATCATTTCCGCGGCGATGGACACGGTGACCGAGTCGCGCCTCGCCATCGCCATGGCCCAGGCGGGGGGCATCGGCGTCATCCACCGCAACCTCTCGCCCGAGGTGCAGGCCGAGCACGTGCGGCAGGTGAAGAAGTTCGAGTCGGGCATGGTGGTGAACCCGGTCACCATCTATCCGGACCAGACCCTGTCCGACGCCCTGGCGCTGATGAAGCGCTACAGCATCTCCGGAATTCCCGTGGTGGAGCACGGCGCCGACAGCCGCGGCGGCCGCCTCGTGGGCATCCTCACCAACCGCGACGTGCGCTTCGCCACCGAGCCGAGCCAGCGCGTGGCCGAGCTGATGACCAAGGACAAGCTCATCACCGTGCGCGAGGGCGAGGTGAACCAGGACGGCGCCAAGGCCCTCCTGCACCAGAACCGCATCGAGAAGCTGCTGGTGGTGGACGACGCTTATCGCTGCGTCGGCCTCATCACCGTGAAGGACATCGAGAAGGCGGTAGCCCACCCCTTCGCCGCCAAGGACGAGCAGGGCCGCCTGCGCGTCGCCGCCGCCACCACCGTGGGCGACGACGGCTACGAGCGCACCGAGCGGCTGATCGACGCCGGCGTCGATCTCGTGGTGGTGGACACCGCCCACGGCCATTCCCGCAAGGTGCTCGACCAGGTGGACCGCATCAAGCGGCTGTCCAACAAGACCCAGATCCTCGCCGGCAACGTCGCCACGGCCGAAGGCACCCGCGCCCTCATCGATGCCGGCGCGGACGCGGTGAAGGTGGGCATCGGGCCCGGCTCCATCTGCACCACCCGCATCGTGGCTGGCGTCGGCGTGCCCCAGCTCACCGCGGTCATGGATGCGGTGGAGGCGGCACACGCCACCGGAACGCCGGTGATCGCCGATGGCGGCATCAAATATTCCGGCGACCTCGCCAAGGCGCTCGCGGCCGGCGCGTCGGCGGCCATGGTGGGATCGCTGCTCGCCGGCACCGATGAAAGCCCGGGCGAGGTGTTCCTCTATCAGGGCCGCTCCTACAAGGCCTATCGCGGCATGGGCTCGGTGGGCGCCATGGCCCGCGGCTCCGCCGACCGCTATTTCCAGGCCGAGGTGCGCGACACGCTGAAGCTGGTGCCCGAGGGCATCGAGGGCCAGGTCGCCTACAAGGGCCCGGTGGGGGCGGTGCTGCACCAGCTCGCCGGCGGCCTGCGCGCCGCCATGGGCTATGTGGGCGGCGCCGACCTCAGGGAGTTCCGCGAGAAGGCGCAGTTCGTGCGCATCTCCTCGGCGGGCCTGCGCGAAAGCCACGTGCACGATGTGATCATCACCCGCGAGAGCCCGAACTATCCCACCAGCGTGTGACGCCGCGCGGCTCGGGAAAACGCGACGGCCGGATTGGGACGGGGCGCCTCAGGGCGCCCCTTTTCCATCATGGTGCGCCGGCGCGGGATGGCGCTGGCCTCCCGGATGGCGCGTGGGCGGCGGCGGGAACTTGTGCAGGATATCCACCAGGAACGCCGTGGACCACGCCAGCATGATGGGTCCGAGCAGCGACTCGATGGCGGCGAAGCTGCGGAACGCCGGCCCCACCACCACATCGACGGGCCCGACGGTGGTGTAGGTGGTGAGCGAGAAATAGAAGGCGTCGCCGAAGCTCTGCAGCGCGCCGGAAATGAGATAGCCGAACGACCAGAGCAGCACCTCGAGGATGTGCACGCCGCACAATCCCACCACGATGAGCCCGACGAACACCGTCTCGCGCGCCGCGCGATGGCGCAGCTTGTGGCTCTCCCACTCGGCGACCTGGCTGATGCCGCCCTGGAACCCGAACAGCGCGATCACGTGGATGGTCACGGTCACCATGATCAGCAGGATGGTGCCGAAGGTCACCGCCGCATAATGCAGGGACTGAGTCATGAAGGATCCACTTCGGGCCCGGTGGGCCGCGCCCGGGGGTTCAGGGTCGGTGCATAGCGGTCCTGCTGCGCCAAGACACGCAAAAATCGCGCATATTGAGGCGGCCGGCGACGCAAGTTGTCGCGGCGCGGCAGCGGTCTTTCCTGTGACGTAGGGGAATATGCGTCGGACCCACACGGTCCGTTCCCCGTGCCGTCAGCCCCCGTGACGGGCGCGAGACGGGCATGCCCCCGCGCGACACGGCGCCCGCTTTCCCGAGGGCAGAGGTGCGCCCGCGATCAGGGCTTGCGGCGGTCCTTCGGCGGGGTGACGTCGATCATCTCGCGCTCGTCCGAGGCGCCTTCGCGGACCTCGAAGATGCGCACCGTGCCGAACGGCCCCCAGGCGGTGCCGAACGGCCCGCGCGCTGCGGAGAAGGCGCGCCGCCCGGTGACGAGGGCATAGAGGCCGCCCGCCACCAGCACGCCGGTCAGCACGAGTCCGGCGGCGATCATCAGGCCGCCGAGCAGGGTGAAGATCAGGATCGCCACCGCGCCGGCGACGGCGAGGCCGGCAAGTCCACCGAAGAGTTGAACGAGCTGTCTCATGGGCTGGAACTCTGCCGCACCTTTCTGGCGGACTTGCGACAGGC
>JAFIHR010000175.1 GCA_017849325.1 Xanthobacter autotrophicus
CGGTCCAGCCGGCGGCGGCGAATTCCTCGGCGCAGAAGAAGCGCATGAACCAGCCGCGCGCATCGCCGAGGCGCGCGCGCTCCACCGCCTGCACCCCCGCAAGCGGCGTCGGCGTGAAGGCGAAGCGGGCGCTCACGGGGCGGCCTCGAAGGCGGCGATATCGGCGGCGCACAGCGCACGCGCGTCGGCGCCGCCATCGAAGGCGGCATACCAGGCCATGGTGCGCCCCACCGCCTCCTCCAGCGGCCAGCGCGGCACGGCGCCGAGAAGGGTGCGCGCCTTCACCGTCTCGATGGCGAGAAGGCCCGCCTCATGGGGGCCGGTTTCGTCGGCAGCAAATCGCGTCTCGCCCTTGCCATAGCCGGCCCGCGCCAAGGTGATGACGCTGCGCACCGCGGCCATGTCAGCACTGTCCGGGCCGAAATTATACGCCCCGGCCAGTGCGGGATCGCGCCAGAGGTGCTCCACCGCCACCAGATAGCCGGCGAGCGGCTCCAGCACGTGCTGCCAGGGCCGCACGGCGCGGGGCCGGCGCACGTCCAGTATCTCGCCCGCCCCCCAGGCGCGCACCGCATCGGGAATGAGCCGGTCGGCCGACCAGTCGCCGCCACCGATGACGTTGCCGGCCCGCGCGCTCGCCACCGCCACGCCCTGTTCCGCCAGGAAGGCGAGCCGCCAGCTCTCGACCGCCATCTCGCAGGCCGCCTTGCTGGCGGAATAGGGATCGTGCCCGCCGAGGGGATCCGCCTCACGATAGGGGTAGAGCCACTCGCGGTTGGCGTAGACCTTGTCGGTGGTGACCACGAGCGCCACCTTCACCGCCTCCACCCCGCGCAGCGCGTCGAGCACATGGGCGGTGCCCATCACGTTGGTGGCGAAGGTCTCCAGGGGGGCGCGATAGCTCTCCCGCACCAGCGCCTGGGCGGCGAGATGGAGGACGATTTCGGGCTGAACCTCCCGCACCAGCGCCCTCACCGCGTCCGCATCGCGCACGTCGCCGAAGCGGCTGTCCACCAGATCGGCGATCGCGGCGGCGGAGAACAGCGCCGGCACCGTCTCCGGCGGCAAAGCGAAGCCGGTCACCCGGGCGCCCATGCGGGCCAGCCACAGCGCCAGCCACGCCCCCTTGAAGCCGGTATGGCCGGTGAGCAGCACCCGCCGCCCGCGCCAGAAATCGGCCGCCGGGCGTGCCGGGGCGGGGCGAAGGCCGGGCGGGCTCACGGCCAGACCTTCCAGGGCGCCTTCTCGCGCGCCCAAAGGTCCTCCAGCATGTTCTTCTCGCGCAGGGTGTCCATGGGCTGCCAGAAGCCGCGATGCTCAAAGGCCATCAGCTCGCCCGAGGTAGCGAGGCGCTGCAGCGGCTCGTTCTCCCAGGTGGTGGCATCGCCCTCGATCTCGCCGATGACCTCCGGCGAGAGCACGAAGAAGCCGCCGTTGATGAGCGCGCCGTCGCCGCGCGGCTTCTCGGTGAAGCTCTCCACCTTGGCGCCCTCGATGGTGAGCGCGCCATAGCGGCCGGGCGGCTTCACCGCGGTGATGGTGGCCTTCTTCCCGTGGGCGCGGTGGAAGGCGGTGAGCGCCGTGATGTCGATGTCCGCCAGACCGTCGCCATAGGTGAAGCAGAAGGCGTCCTCGTCCTTCAGGTACGCGGCGAGGCGCTTCAGGCGGCCGCCGGTCATGGTCTTCTCGCCGGTGTCAATGAGGGTGACGCGCCAGGGCTCGGCCTTGCGGCTGTGCACCTCCACCGTGTTCTCCGCCATGTTGAAGGTCACGTCCGACATGTGGAGGAAGTAGTTGGCGAAATACTCCTTGATGACATAGCCCTTGTAGCCGCAGCAGATGATGAAGTCGTTCACGCCGTGGTGCGAATAGATCTTCATGATGTGCCACAGGATGGGCATGCCGCCGATCTCCACCATCGGCTTCGGCTTCAGGTGGGTCTCTTCGGAGATGCGCGTGCCCAGCCCGCCCGCGAGGATCACTGCTTTCATGGGTCCCGTCTGAATTGGTCGCGCCGGACGGGACGGCGCAACCCCGGTCGGCGGGACGCTTCGCCCCTCACGGCTCCTATGGACCGCGCCATGGCTGGTCGGCAAGCCCTCCGGCCGGGATCCGCGCGGGGGGAACGGCAGAAAGTGCCCGGAGCCGGCCGCCGACGGCGCCGCGCGGCGCCGGACGACGGGGAGAAACGGTGCCGCCTTAGGGAACCGACTCCACGGCGTCGGGCGCATAGCGGTGGCCGGGCACCCGTCGCAGGTCGCGCACCAGGCCGAGTTCGACCCCTTCCCGCTCCACCCGCACGATGACCGGCGCCTGGAATTCGCCGTCGCAGCCCACGTTGGTGGCGGTGATGAAGACATCCGCCTCGTCCCAGTCGTCCACCACCTCGAAGCCGGGGCCGAGGTGCTCTTCCGCCTGGGGCGGCTCGGCGCAGACGCCGATGCGGTAGGGCGCGCGGGGCGGGGCGCGATGCTCGGCGGCGAGGAAGGCCTTGAGGCCGGCGATGGCCTCGGGCAGCGTCGCCGCCCAATAGTCGCCCTCGTAGCGCCCGGTGGCGCCGGGCAGACCGCCAACCAGCAGGTTGTAGCCGAGGTATTCATAAGGGTGCAGGCGCGCCACATTCACCCCGCCCCAGGCGAGGAGGCCGCCCGCCAGCACCGCCAGGGCGCCGCGCGCCGCCACGGGGCGCTCCGGCAGGGCGCGCCACAGCGCCACGTAGCCCGCCGCCGCCAGCACCGTCACCGGAGGCAGCACGAACAGGAAGTGCCGGATGCCGTTGTAGAGCGCCGGCCGCGCCGCCAGGGTGAAAACCACCGGCACCGCGACCGCGAGCACCAGCGGAAGCCAGACGAGGGCCTGGCGCCGCTCCACCCGTCCCCGCACCAGCCGCGTGGCGCCGAAGCCCAGCGCCAGCGCAAGGCCCACGAGGCTCGCCTCGGGCAGCTTGATGAGGAGATAGGTGACCATATAGTCCGACGGCACCTCGCCCAGCGGCGTGTCCTTGCCGGCGAACAGCGTGGAGAGGTCGAAATCGAAATTGCTGAAGGTGGTCATGGCCTCCAGCACGTGGGTCGGCCCGGTGACCGCCCAGGGCCACGTCACCGCCATCAGCGCGAAGGCGATGGCGCCCGCCACCAGAAGGCGCGGAACGGCGGCGAGCGGCGCGCGCCAGTCGCGCAGCAGCAGCGCCGCGCCGCCAAGGGTCAGCGCCAGATAGAGGCCGGTGAACACGCCGCCCACCCGCAGCCCCATGGCCGCGCCCACCGCCAGCCCAAGTCCCGTCACCGTGCCCCAGGTGGGGCGCTCCGGCAGGGTCTCGGCGAGGCGCGTGGTGAAATAGAGCGCCCACACCATCATGGCCGCGAACGGCACGTCCTTGGTGTGGGTGAACATCGCCCCGCCATACATGCCTGTCAGCGTCAGCAGCGCCACCGCGAGACAGGCCCCCGCCTCGCCGTAGAGCCGGCTCGCCAGGCGATGGACGCCGAGCAAGCCGAGCAGGCCGAAGCCGGCCGAGAGCAGATGCCGCACGTCGTAGAGCGGCAGCGGCAGGAGCTTCTCCAGCCCCACGGCGAGCATGTCGAACAGGCCGCCGTAGAGGTAGAGATTGATGTAGTGGAAGGCCCGGTCGTCGGTCAGTCCGCTGGCGTACCAGGCCCAGAGCAGCTCGCCGTAGGTCTGCTGCACCGGCTCGTCATTGCTGACGCCGTAGCGGCCGTAGACCAGCGCCACCCAGAGCACCAGCGCGCCGAACAGGGCGAGCGAGAGCGCCCGCTCCCACCGGACCGGAACCGCCCCGCTCCGCCGCCCCGCCGACCGCGGACGGGAACCCGTCCCGTCAACGGCATGGTCGAGGCTCATGCGGCGGTCTCGCCGAGATGCACCACCGCATCATTGTCCTGAACGGGATTGTGCTGCGCCGCCGACTCGCTGAAGCCCACCCGGTCCGCCACCACGAAGAGCGGGCGCTGGCGCACCTCGATGAACACACGGCCGACATATTCGCCCACCGCCGCGACACCCATGAGGACGAGGCCGGACAGGAAGGTCATCCAGATCATGACCGGGGCGTAATCGGGCACCGAACCGCCGTCGAGATCCTCGCCCAGCATGAACAGGCCGGCGAGCGCGGAGAGCGCCACCGCGAGGATGCCGATCATGCCCCACATGCGGATCGGCACCATGGAGAACGACACGATGCCGTCGAGGGCGTAGCGGGTCAGCTTCACGAAGGAGAAGGCGCTCACGCCGGCGTGGCGCGGCGCCACGTCGAAGGCGATGGTCTCCTGGGAGAAGCCCACCCAGCTCATCAGGCCCTTGAGGAAGCGGTTGCGCTCCGGAAGCGCGTTGATGGCGTCCACCACCGCGCGGTCCAGCAGGCGGAAGTCGCCCGCGCCGTCCGGGATGGCCACATCGCAGATGGCGTCCGTGACCTTGTAGAACATCCGGCTCCAGGTGCGCCGGATCCAGCTGTCGGTGTCGCGGGAGCGGCGCACGGCGGTGACGATCTGGATACCGTTGCGCCAGGTCTCCAGCATGGCGGGAATAAGCTCCGGCGGATGCTGCAGATCGGCGTCGATCAGCACCGCGACATCGCCGCTGGCCGCCTGGAGCCCGGCCGCCATGGCCGCCTCCTTGCCGAAGTTGCGCGCGAACCGCAGGATCCGCACGTTGGGATCGCACATCCTGAGACCAACCAGGACGGTGAAGCTGTCGTCGCGGCTGCCGTCATCGACGAAGAGGTATTCCCGCTTGAGCTCGGGCATCTCGCCGAGCACCTGCTCCAAACGCCGGTAGAGCTGGGGAAGGGACT
The DNA here is from genome assembly GCA_017849325.1 of Xanthobacter autotrophicus. GTDB lineage: Bacteria > Pseudomonadota > Alphaproteobacteria > Rhizobiales > Xanthobacteraceae > Xanthobacter > Xanthobacter autotrophicus_B. The sequence continues at coordinate 4,814 of JAFIHR010000175.1, forward strand.
GCGCTTCGTTATAGACGGGAATGACGATGGAGATGGAACGCGCTCTTCTCGCGGACAAAGCGAGCATGGGGACCTCTTCGGAAGCCGAATTGAGACTTTTCTAGGACTGGACTGCCGTAAATTTACCGCCGGAAGTATCTCGCTCGCTGTGCTATGCTTGAAGACACTCCACCCTGTAAAGAGATTGCGGAATTAATAAGACTGTTTTCGCGTCTTCACCCAAGGTAAAAGATGATCGTCGTTTGCGCTGATGACTACGGGCTGTCGTCCGGGGTGTGCGCGGCAATCGAAGAGCTGATTGCCGCCCGCCGCCTCTCCGCCACCAGTGCCATGACCGCTTTGCCGGCTTGGCGCCGCAACGCGCAGAGCCTGCGACGCCTCGTCGCGAGCCACCCGGCGGATGTGGGACTGCATCTCACTCTCACCGACCAGAAGCCGCTCTCGCCGGCGCGCACCTTCGCGACCTCGGAAGGACGGCTGCCCGGCATCGGCCTGCTCACCCGCCGCGCCCTCGCCGGCCGCCTGCCGGAGGACGAGGTGCGCGCCGAAATTGCGGCCCAGCTCGATGCCTTCGAGGAGGTGTGGGGCGGCCCGCCCGATTATGTGGACGGCCACCAGCACGTGCACGTGCTCCCCGGCATCCGCGGCCCGCTGCTGGACATCCTGGCGCAGCGCTATCCCGGGCGGCGCCTGTGGTTACGCCATTGCGGGCCGGACGTGAAAAGCCCGGGCGCCTGGCGCTATGCGCCCACGAAGGCGGCGGTCATCGGCGTGCTCTCCCGCGGCCTGCGCCGGGATGCGGCCGCCGCCGGCCTCGCCACCAACCTCAGCCTGCGCGGCCTCTACGACTTCTCGGAGCGCGTGCCCTATGGCGACATCTTCCGCGCGTGCCTAAAGGGCCCGGCCGAGGGCGTGCTCATGCACTGCCATCCCGGCCATGTGGACGACGAGCTTCGCGCCCTGGACCCGCTGACGACGCCGCGCGAGCGGGAATTCGCCTATCTGTCCTCGAACGCCTGCGCCGATGATTTCGCAGCGGCCGGCGGTCCTCCTGTGCGCCTCGCCTGACCAGGGCTCCGGTCGCACCCCCGGGCGGGCATCCGCGCGGCCGCCGGGGGTGCGACCGATGGGCCGCGGCGGGGCTACGGCTTTGCCTTGATCGTGCCTGCTCCTGCCACCCATAATGACAATCCGTGCAACGGCATGGAGTTCGGGCACCCGGGAAGAAGGCGAGACGGCACCCCATGGCAAACGACATGCTTCTTCTGGCAATGGTCGCTTTGCCATTTCTCGGCAGCCTCCTCGCGGGCCTCCTGCCCACCCACGCGCGCGATGCCGCCGTGGCGCTCGCCGGCGGCATCGGCGCCATCGGGACGCTGATCACCATCTTCTTCTTCGAGGCGACGGCCGGCGGCGGGGCGGCGCGCTTCATCGTGCCCTGGATCCCCGGCCTCGGCCTCACCTTCTCCCTGCGCATGGACGGGCTCGCCTGGCTGTTCTCCATGCTGGTGTGCGGCATCGGCACCTTGGTGGTGATCTATGCGCGCTATTACATGTCGGCCGAAGATCCCGTCCCGCGCTTCTTCTCCTTTCTGCTGGCGTTCATGGGCTCCATGCTGGGGGTGGTGCTGTCGGGCAACCTCATCCAGATGGTCTTCTTCTGGGAGCTGACGAGCCTCTTCTCCTTCCTGCTCATCGGATACTGGCATCACAACACCGCCGCCCGCGACGGCGCGCGCATGGCCCTGACGGTGACCGCCATGGGCGGGCTCTGCCTGTTCCTCGGCGTGCTGGTGCTGGGCCACATCGTCGGCAGCTACGACCTCGACGTGGTGCTGGCATCGGGCGCGGTCATCCGCAACAGCGACCTCTACGCCCCCGCGCTGGCGCTGATCCTGCTCGGTGCGCTCACCAAAAGCGCGCAGTTCCCGTTCCACTTCTGGCTGCCCCACGCCATGGCGGCGCCCACCCCGGTGTCGGCCTATCTGCATTCGGCCACCATGGTGAAGGCGGGGGTGTTCCTGCTCGCCCGGCTGTGGCCGGCCATGGCGGGCACCGACACCTGGTTCTACCTCGTGGTGCCGGCCGGGCTCGCGACCCTGGTGATCGGCGCCTATTTCGCCATCTTCCAGCAGGACCTGAAGGGGCTGCTTGCCTATTCCACCATCAGCCACCTCGGGCTCATCACCCTGCTGCTCGGCCTCGGCAGCACGCTCGCGGCGGTGGCGGCGGTGTTCCACATCCTCAACCACGCCATCTTCAAGTGCTCGCTGTTCATGGCGGCGGGCATCATCGACCACGAGACCGGCACCCGCGACCTGAGGCGCCTCAGCGGCCTGTGGCGCTACATGCCCATCACCGCGACG
>JAFIHR010000176.1 GCA_017849325.1 Xanthobacter autotrophicus
ATCGCGACGCCGGCGAGCGAGGTGGCGAGCTCGGTCAGCGTCGTCACCGCCGACGACATCGCCCGCACCCAGGAGCGCACCCTGCCCCAGGTGCTGGAGACCCTTCCCGGCCTCAACGTGGTGCAGTCCGGCGGACCCGGCGGGCAGACCTCGGTGTTCATCCGCGGCACCAATTCGAACCACGTGAAGGTGCTCCTCGACGGCATCGACGTGGGCAATCCCTCCACCGCGAACGGCGCCTTCGATCTCGGCCAGCTGCTGGTCACCGACTTCGCGCGCATCGAGGTGCTGCGCGGGCCGCAGAGCGGCCTCTACGGCTCGGACGCCATCGGCGGCGTGATCTCCGCCGAAACGAAGAAGGGCGAAGGTCCGGCCCAGACGATGGGCTTTCTGGAGGCCGGCGCGCTCGGCACCTTCAACCAGGCGGCGAGCCTCTCGGGCGCGACGGAGAAGCTCGGCTATTCCTTCAACGTCACCCATTTCGCGGCCAACGCCATCGACGTGACGCCGCAGGCCATCGCGCCGCCCGGCTGGCCGCTCAATCCCAACATCACCGACAACTGGACCTATTCGACCCGACTCGACTACCAGGCCACGGACGCGCTCGCCGTCAACTTCGTGGCGCGCTACATCGATTCGAGCCTGCAATACACGCCGGACATCTATCCAGCGCCCACCTATGAGGGCGTGCCTGCGGCCCAGCGCTCCACCGCCGCCGCGAGCATGTTCATCACCAAGGGCGAAGGGGTGTGGAAAGCGTTCGACGACCTGCTGACCACCACCTTCGGGGTGAGCGCCGTCACCGGCTCGAACCCCACCACGGGCCCGAATACGTCGGTGAACGGCGACTATACGGGCGACCGGCAGAATTATTACCTGCGCTCCAACCTCGCCTTCGCGCCGGGGCAGAACCTGCTGATGGGCGTGGAGCGGCGCAACGAGAGCATGACCTCGGCCACCGCCTATACGGAGATGGACGCCGCCACCGGCGACACCGGCATCTATGGCGAATACCAGGGCTCCTTCGGCGATTACCTGTTCGGCGCCGCCAACATCCGCTACGACAGCGACGACACCTTCGGCGACCACACCACCTTCCGCCTCGCCCCGGCGCTGCTCCTCCCCGAAACCGGCACCAAGCTGAAGGCGAGCTACGGCACCGGCTTCAAGGCGCCGACCCTCTACCAGCTCTACGCCCCCTATTACGGCAATGCCGCGCTCCGGCCGGAGGAAAGCTCCGGCTGGGATGCCGGCATCGAGCAGAAGCTGTTCGACGACAGGGTGCTGGTGGGCGCCACCTACTTCCACAACGACATCACCAACCTCATCAGCTACGACCCGGTGACCTACCAGAACGTCAATATTTCCAGCGCCACCACCCGGGGTGTGGAAAGCTTTGTCGCGGTGAAGGTGACGGACCGGCTCGGCGTGCGCGTGGATTATACTTACACCGACGTGGTGGGCTCCATGCCGCCGGGCCAGCCGTTCGGCGCCGCCTGCGCGCCCATCGACGCCACCTCCTGCTATCCGCTGCGCCGGCCCAACAACAAGGTGAGCCTGACGGTGGACTGGAACCCGACGGACCAGCTCAACCTCTCGGCCAGCCTCGTCTATGCCTCGTCCTGGTGGGACATCGTGCGCCTCACCTCCGATTACATCGACCAGCCCGGCTATACGGTGGTGAACGTGGCCGCCAACTACAAGGTGAATGAGAACGTCCTCGTGTTCGGCCGCATCGACAATCTGCTCGATGAGACCTACGAGAATCCCAACGGCTTCCTCGCCCCCGGCTTCGGCGCCTATGGCGGGGTGAAGCTCACTTATTGAGGCACAGCCATGCGCGGCATGACACGGGCGGCGGCGCTTCTCGCGCTGGCGCTGTCCGCCGCCCCGGCGGCGGGCGCGGACGGGACGGCGGCGGGCAAGCCCCGGCGCATCGTCTCGCTCAACCTGTGCGCCGACGAGCTGGTGCTGCGCCTCGCCGATCCCGGGCAGGTGGCCTCGGTCACCTACCTTGCCCGCGACGCCACGGCCTCCAACGTCGCCGCGCTCGCCCGTGGCGTGCCGGTGAACCGGGGCCTCGCGGAGGAGATCGCGCCGCTGAAGCCGGACCTCGTGATCGTCGGCGCCTTCACCACCCGCGCCACCACCGCCATGCTGCACCGCCTCGGCTTCGAGGTGATGGAGCTCGGCACCGCGCAGACCCTCGACGACGCCTATGCGCAGATCCGCAGGGTGGCCGGGCGCGTCAGCGCGCCGGAGCGGGGCGAGGCCATGGTGCGGGAGATGGAGGCGGCGTTCGCCGCTTTGCCGCCCGCCACGCCCGCCCACGCCACCGCGGTGGTGCTGCGGCCGAACGGATTTACCGCCGGCCGGGGTTCCCTGCCCGACCGGGTGATGGCCCGCGCCGGGCTCGACAATCTCGCCGCCCGGCTCTCCGCCGACAAATTCGGCCAGCTCACGCTGGAGGAGATCGTGCGCGCCGACCCGGATTTCCTGATCGTCAACGGCGGAGACGGCCCGCCCTCCCTCGCCGACGATCTGCTCCACCATCCCGCCCTCGCGCGCTTCCGGGCTGAGGGCCGCATCGTGTCCCTGCCCCTGCGCCTCTGGACCTGCGCCGGCCCGGAGCTTGCCGAGGCCGCCGCGCGGCTGGCCGCCGCCACCCGCTTGCCCCGTGCCGCACCCGCCGGCGCGGGCGCAGCCGGGAGGAGCATCGCCCCCACGGGTGCGGTCGCGATGGGCGCCATCACGACCGGCGCCACCCCCTCAGCCCGCAGCCGGCGCGAGCCGACCGCCGCGGCGGATGGACCACCCCGCAATGCCCCGCCCGGCGGCGCGCCATGAGCCGGGGTCCGCTTCTCGCCGGCCTCGGCCTCCTGGTCCTCGCCCTCTTCCTCGCCGCGCTGGCGGTGGGCTACGGGCCGCTCGACCTTATGGCCGCCATCCGCGACCTCGCGACGGGGCGGGACAGCCTCGAAGCGCTGGTGCTGTGGGAGCTGCGCCTGCCGCGGGCGATCCTCGGCGCCACAGTGGGCTTCAGCCTCGGCCTCACCGGCGCGGCGCTGCAGGGGCTGATGCGCAATCCCCTGGCCGATCCCGGCGTGGTGGGCGTCTCCGGCGCGGCGGCGCTGGGCGCGGTGGTGGCCTTCTATTTCGGCTTCTCCGCCACCTTCGCACTGGCCCTGCCCCTGGGCGGCCTCATCGGCGCGGGGATCGCCACCGCCGTGCTCCTTGCGCTCGCCGCGCGCGGGGCGGGGACGGCGGTGCTGATCCTTGCCGGCGTCGCCCTGAGCAGCCTCGCTGGCGCCCTCACCGCCCTCGCCCTCAATCTCGCGCCGAGCCCCTATGCGGCGCTGGAGGTGGTGTTCTGGCTCATGGGCTCGCTGTCCGACCGCAGCCTGTCCCACGTGGCCCTGGCCCTGCCGTTCATGGCGGCCGGCTGGGCGCTGGTGCTCGCCACCGGGCCGGCGCTCGACGCCCTGACCCTCGGCGAGGAGGCGGCGGCGAGCCTGGGCTTCCCGCTGAAGCGGGTGCGGCTGCTCGTCATCGGCGGCACCGCGGCGGCGGTGGGGGCGAGCGTGGCGGTGGCGGGGGCCATCGGCTTCGTGGGCCTCGTGGTGCCGCACCTCATGCGGCCGCTGGTGGGCCATCGCCCCGGCGCCCTGCTGCTGGCGAGCGGGCTTGCGGGGGCGGCGCTCACGCTGTCGGCCGACATCCTGGTGCGCCTCGTGCCCACGCGGCCGGAGCTGAAGCTCGGCGTGGTGACCGCGCTCGTCGGCGCGCCCTTCTTCCTCGCGCTCCTCGCCCGCCTGAAGGTGGAGGAACCATGATCCTCGCCGCCACGCACGTCACGGTGATGCGGGGCGCCACGGCCGTGGTGCGCGACCTTTCGCTCAGGGCCGGGCCCGGCGGCCTCGTGTGCATCATCGGCCCCAACGGGGCGGGAAAGACGAGCCTGCTGCGCGTGCTCGCGGGCCTCGAGGCGCCGGCGCGGGGCCGCATCACCTATGACGGGATGGAGCAGGGCGCCCTCGGCCGGCGCGCCTTCGGCCGCAGCGTCGCCTATCTGCCGCAGAACGGGCGCATCCACTGGCCCCTGCCGGTCGAGGACGTGGTGGCGCTCGGCCGGCTGCCCCACGGCGCGGCCCGGCGCGATGCCGCGGTGGAGCGCGCCCTCGCCGCGACCGACATCGCCCCCCTCGCCGGTCGCCCGGCCGGTACCCTCTCCGGCGGCGAGCGCGCGCGGGTCCTGCTCGCCCGTGCGCTGGCGGTGGAGGCGCCGCTGCTCATCGTCGACGAGCCGGCGGCGGCGCTCGATCCCGCCCATGGGCTCCAGGTGATGGAGCTGCTGCGCGCCGCCGGACGGAGCGGCACCACCGTGCTGTGCGTGCTGCACGATCTGACGCTCGCCGCCCGTTTCGCCGATCGCGTCGCACTGATGCAGGAGGGCGCGCTTGTGGCCGAAGGCCCGCCCGAGGCGGTGCTGACCCCCGAGCGGCTCAGCGCCGCCTATGGTGTCGAGGTGCTGACCGGCCGGCACGCGGGCGAGACCTTCGTGCTGCCGTGGTCGCGCCGGCCTCTCCCGCCGCCCGGCGGGGCGCGGACCGGATAGGCCTCAGCCCCCGGCCACGGAGCCGGACCCGTCCGCCGGCGCCTCCAGCGCCCGGCGCATCACCTTGCCCGAGCCGGTGTGGGGCAATTCCCTCAGGAACACCCAGGCGCGCGGCCGCTTGTAGTCGGCGAGCCGTTCGGCGACATGGCGGTCGAGCGCCTGGGTGTCGCGCGCCGCGCCCTCCTGCAGCACCACGAAGGCGGTGATGACCGAGACGTCGCCCGCCCTGGTCTCGCGCACCGCCACCTCGGCCACCGCAGGGTGCTCGGCGATGGCGCGCTCCACCTCCTCCGGCGTGACGCGATAGCCGAAGGCGTTCATCTGGTCGTCGGCGCGGCCCTCGTACCAGAGGTAGCCGTCGGCATCGAAATGGGCGAGATCGCCGGTGAGGAACCACTCCCCGCGCATCGCCGCCGCCGTCTCCTCGGGAAGGCGCCAATAGCCCAGCATCAGGCCGGGATCGGAGCGATGCACGGCCAGCATGCCGCTCTCCCCGGCGGGGAGCGGCGCCTGCGCGCCCGGCGCATCGGCTTCCGGGGGCAGCACGGTGACGCGCCGCCCCGCCTGCGGCTTGCCGGGGCTGCCCGGCCGGGTCGGCACGGTCGGGCCCGACGACACGTAGGTGGAGATCTCGCTCATGCCGAGCGCCTCGTAGAGCGGGCGCCCGGTGGCCTCCACCCAGTCGCGATGGAGCGCCGGCTTCAGCGCCTCGCCGGCGGTCAGGCCATGGCGCAGGGCCGGAAAGGAGCCGGGCGTCACGACGGCATATTTCAGGATGCGCCGGTAGAGGCCCGGCACGGCGGCGAACAGGGTCGCGCCGGTGGCCTCCAGAAGGCCCGGCCAGGCCTCGGGCGGGCGCTCGCCGAGATGGACGATGCTGGTGGCGCCCACCGACCACGGGTCCATGAGGCCGGCGCCCAGCGTGTAGGTCCAGTTGAAGGCGCCGGCATGGAACAGGAGATCGTCGGCGCGAAGGCCGTACCAGCCTTCGCGCATGGGCCTGCGGCCGAGCACCACCCGCTGGGCATGGGCGACGCCCTTCGGCCGTCCGCTGGTGCCCGAGGTGTAGACCAGGAAGGCGAGGTCGTCGGCCCGTGTCGGCGCGAAATCCGCCGGGGCGGCGGCCTGGAGCTGCGCGATCTCGGCCGGACCGATGAGGATCGCGCCCGCCGCATCGGACGGCATGACGCCCGAGCCGTCGCCCACCACGATCCGCGCGCCGGAATCGGCAAGGATGAGATCCACCTCCCGCCCGGTGAGCATGGTGGAGGTGGGGATGGGCGCGAGCCCCGCCGCGATGGCGCCGAAGAACATCAGCGGAAAGGTGGAAGTGTTGCCCACCCTGAGCAGCACCCGCTCCCCCGGGGGGAGGCCAAAGGCGCCGAACCCGCCGGCCACCCGGGCCACGGCGTCCGCCATCTCCCGATAGGTCCAGCGCTCGACGATGCGTCCGGTCGGGCCCTCCGCCACCAGCAGGGCGGGCTTGGCCGGGTCGGCGCCGGACGAGAGGCAGTAGCGGGCGAGGTTGAAGGCGCCGGCAGTGGCTCCGCCGCCCTCGGGCGCGGCCGCTGCGCAGGTGAAGGGAGGGGCGTCGGTCATGCGGCGATCATGGACCATCGCCCCCTGCCGATGC
>JAFIHR010000177.1 GCA_017849325.1 Xanthobacter autotrophicus
ACCCGCGCGCGCTCGCCATAGAGCGCCTCGGTATCGAGGCTCGCCGCGCCGGAGGGCGTGCGCTTCAGGGGCGCGGTGGGCTCGATGACGCGGCGCCATTCCCCCTCCACATAGCGCGCCGCCTCAACCTCGCCCTTGAGATGGGCGGCGGCGAGGTCGGCGCGGGCGGGAGTGAGGCGGGGGTCGAAGGGCGGGGACATGGGGGCTCAGCCGTAGCGGGCGGCGATCAGGGCGTCCAGCGCACGGATGGTCTGCGCCTCGCCGCCTTCCGGACGGCCCGGCCGGGCCGAGGGGTTCCAGGCGAACAGGTCGAGGTGCAGCCACGATTTGGCGGCGCCCACGAACTTCTCCAGGAACAGCGCCGCGGTGATGGCGCCGGCAAAGCCGCCGCTCGACACGTTGTTGGTGTCGGCCACCTTGGACGACAGCATGGAGGCGTAGGGTTGCCACAGGGGCAAACGCCACAGCGGGTCGGCCTCGGCCGTGGCGCAGCGGTCGAGCTCGGCGGCCAGCGCATCGTCCTTGGTGAAGGCGGCGGGAAGCTGGGGGCCGAGGGCGACGCGCGCGGCGCCGGTGAGGGTGGCGAAATCGATGACGAGATCGGGCGCCTCCTCGTCGGCCAGCGCCAGCGCATCGGCGAGCACGAGGCGGCCCTCCGCGTCGGTATTGCCGATCTCGATGGAAAGGCCCTTGCGGCTCGGCACCACGTCGCCGGGACGGAAGGCGTTGCCGGCGACGGAATTCTCCACCGCCGCGATGAGCACCTTGAGGCGCACCCTGGCGCCGCGCGCCAGCAGCAGATGGGCAAGGCCCAGCGCCGAGGCGGCGCCGCCCATGTCCTTCTTCATCAGCAGCATGGCGGACGAGGGTTTCAGATCCAGGCCGCCGGTGTCGAACACCACGCCCTTGCCCACCAGCGTCACCTTGGGCGCGTCGGGATCGCCGGCGGTGATCTCGATGAGCCGCGGCGCGCGGGTGGAGGCCGCGCCCACCGTGTGGATGAGGGGGAAGTTCTCGGCCAGCAGGGCATCGCCCACGATGGCGCGGATGCTCGCCCCGTGGCGGGCGGCCAGCGCGCGGGCGGCATCCTGGAGGTCGGCCGGGCCGAGGTCGTTGGCCGGGGTGTTCACCAGATCGCGCACCAGGGTGACGGCTTCCACGGTGCGGACGAGCGCGGCTTCGTCCACGCCCTCCGGCAGGAGAAGGCGCACCTCCAGCGGGGTCGGCTTCTTGTAGCGCGAGAAGCGGTAGCACCCGAGGCCGAAGGCCAGGGCGGAGAGGCGCGGATCGGCCACCTCGCCGTCGAGGCGATAGGTGCCCTTGGGCAGCAGGGTCGGCAGGGCGCCGAGCATGAAGGCGTCGGGCCAGGGGGTGCCGGTGGTGGCGTCCGGCACGCCGAACAGGACTCCGGCCAGGGCGCCATCCTCGCCGGGCACCAGAAGGTGCTTGCCGCTCTCGGCGCGGAACGATGCGCTCTCGGCGAAGCGGCGGACGGCGGCGGGCAGTTCGGCGGTTTCGAGACCCTTGGGGCTGACGCACCAGACGGGCCGGCTCTCGCTGCCGGCGGGGGCAATGAAATCAAGCATGATGAGCTCCTCGATGTCCGAGGTAGCACGCCGCGCGCCCTCCTGCGAAGGGGTCCGCTCAGGTGCCCAGCATCAGGCTCGAATAGGGATGGAGGATGAGGCCCGCTCCGGCCAGCGCTACCGCATAGGGCAGCGCTGCGGGCGGGGCTTCCGGCGCGGCGGCGGCCGCGGTCTCCATCCGCGTCCCGCCCATGGCCATCAGCGCCAGCGCGCCGCCGATGAGGCCGCAGGCGGCGACGAACAGCGGCAGGAGGACCGGATCGACCCACAAGGCGAGGGTCCCCGCCAGCTTGGCATCGCCCGCCCCGACGATGTCCTGGGAGAAGAGGAGAAATCCGAGCCCGGTCACCCCGCCCGCCATGACGAGGCGCACCTTGAGGTCCGGCAGGGGCATCAGCCAGGCGGCGCCGAGGAAGGCGATGATCAGAGCGGCGACCAGAAGGTTGGGAATGAGGCGGCGCGCGAGATCGGTTCCGATCGCCATGCACAGCAGCACCGGATAGGCCCACAGGACCAGCATCTGGTGGAGTCCGGCGCCGGTCATGGCGGTGCTCAGTTGCCCGCCGCGGAAGCCGCGACCGCCTTGAGGCGGGCGAGCGTGCCCACCACCTGGGCCATCACGGTGATGATGGCGATGGAGAGCCCGGCGGCGATCAGGCCGTATTCCAGGGCGGTGGAGCCATCTTCCTCGGAGATGAAGCGGGCGATCAGAAGCTTCATGGGCGACATCCGGTGGCAGTCTCGCCGCGCTGTTCTTCCGGCTCGATCGGCCCGGCCCCTGCCGTCCCGAGGGGACGCAGAGGCCGCGCGTCGAGCCGCCGCGACCTTGGCCGACCCTAGGTGCCACCTCTTGCCCACAGGTAAAAACGCCAACGGGCGCCACCGTTTCGGGGCGCCCGCCTGCGGAGAGGGTTAATGCTCCCTCTCCCGTCTGCCGCAATGGCTTGATGCAAGCGCCGTCGGCGGCGCCGCCTCAGATGGTCTGGTTGTAGGCGCCCACCTCGGGATGGGTGCGCAGCACGCTGTCCACTTCCTTGAACATCTCGCGCATGCGCTCCTCGGAGACCGGGCTTTCCACCACCACCACCAGCTCGGGCTTGTTGGAGGAGGCGCGCACCAGGCCCCACGAGCCGTCCTCGCAGGTGACGCGCACGCCGTTCACCGTCACGAGGTCGCGGATCTTCTGGCCGGTCACCGGAGCGCCCTTGGCGGCGAGATCCTCGTAATGCTTCACCACCTGCTCGACGATGCCGTACTTGGCCTCGTCCGGGCAGTGGGGCGACATGGTGGGCGAGGACCAGGTCTTGGGCAGGGCCTCGCGCAGCTCGGAGAGCTTCTTGCCGGGGTTGCGGTCCATCATGTCGAGCACGGCGATGGCGGAGACGAGGCCATCGTCATAGCCCCGGCCTACCGGCTTGTTGAAGAAGTAATGGCCGCTCTTCTCGAAGCCCACCAGCGCGCCGGACTCGTTCACCCGGCGCTTCATGTAGGAATGGCCGGTCTTCCAATAGTCCGCCTTCACGCCGAGCTTGATCAGCTCCGGGTCGGTGGCAAACAGGCCGGTGGACTTCACGTCCACCACGAAGGTGGCGCCGGGATAGATCTTGGCGAGGTCGCGGGCGAGCATCACGCCCATCTTGTCGGCGAAGATCTCCTCGCCCTTGTCGTCCACCACGCCGCAGCGGTCGCCGTCGCCGTCGAAGCC
>JAFIHR010000178.1 GCA_017849325.1 Xanthobacter autotrophicus
CGCCGCGAGATGGGCCCGCGCGCCGCCGAGCCCGAAGCTGGAGACCAGCGTCGCCTTGCCCGCCGCCGCATCCTTGCCCACCTTCTTGCCCACCTCCTCGGCGCTGCCCTCCACGTCGAGGATGTCGTCGGCGATCTGGAACGCGGCGCCGAGCGCCCGCCCGAAGGCAAGGAGCTGGCCGCGCGCCGCGTCGTCCGCCTGCCCCAGGATCGCCCCGGCTTCGCAGGAGAAAGCGAGAAGCGCCCCGGTCTTCATCGCCTGGAGGTCGCGGATGGCCGGCGCCCCCAGCGCCCGGGAGGCGCCGCCGGAAAAGCGCCCCTCCGCGGCCAGGTCGAGCATCTGCCCGCCCACCATGCCGCCGATGCCCGACGCCCGCGCCAGCCCCCGCACGAGGGCGATGCGCACGCGCGCATCCGGATGCGCCTCCTCCCCGGCCAGGAGGTCGAAGGCGAGGGTCAGCAGCCCGTCGCCGGCGAGAATGGCTGTCGCCTCGTCATAGGCTTTGTGTACGGTGGGCTGGCCGCGCCGGACGTCGTCGTCGTCCATGGCCGGCAGATCATCGTGGATCAGGGAGTAGCAGTGCACGCATTCCACCGCCGCCGCCGCCGTCACCGAAGCCGCGCCGTCGAGGCCGAACAGCGCCGCCGTCTCCATCACCAGGAAGGGCCGCAGGCGCTTGCCGCCGGCCAGCGCGCCGTGGCGCATGGCGGACAGCAGGCGCTCGGGTCGCAGGCGTTCGCCCGCCAGCGGCGCATCGGCGAGGGCCGCGGCGAGGCGCGCTTCGGTGGCGGATGCGGCCTGATCGAGCCGGTGGGACAAAGAGGACGGCACGGCGAAGCCTTGGTGAGAGGGCGGCGGAGCGTGGGAGCGCTCCGCCTCGGGACGCGGGCCTTCCGGTGCCCCATGGACCGCGCCCGGTCAAGCCGGCCGCGCCCATGCCCGGGAGACGCGGGATGATCCGCCGCATCCTCATCGCCCTCGTCGCCGCGCCGCTGGTGCTCACCATCGTCTATGCGCTGCTCGATCCGGTCTCGACCCTGATGCTGGGCCGCTGGCTGACGGGGGAGCGGGTGGAGCGCATCTGGACCCCCATCGGCGACATGGCGCCCGTCCTCGTGCGCACCGTGCTCGCGTCGGAGGACGCGCGCTTCTGCCAGCACCCCGGCATCGACCTTTCGGAGCTGCGCGACGCCATCGAGAAGGCCGACGAGCTGGAGGATACCCGCGGCGCCTCCACCATCACCATGCAGGTGGCGAAGAACCTTTTCCTGTGGCCGGGCCGCGACTTCATCCGCAAGGCCATCGAGTTTCCCCTCGCTTTGTGGATCGACCTGGTGCTGAGCAAGCGCCGCATCGCCGAGATCTATCTCAACATCGCCGAATGGGGGCCGGACGGGGAATTCGGCGTCGAGGCCGGGGCGCGGCGGGCCTTCGGCATCGGCGCCGACCGGGTGACCGCCGACCAGGCGGCGCTGCTCGCGGTGATGTTGCCAAATCCGGTCCGCCGCGATGCGGGCGCCCCGAGCGCCGGTGTGCGGCGCCTCGCCGCCCGGCTCAAGGCGCGGGTGCCGAAGGAGGGGCCGGAGCTCACCGCCTGCCTCGGCCTTGCGGGATGATGGCCCGCTCCGCCCGCATCACGCCTTGATTGTCAGGCACCTCTCGGCCACATGAGAGCCGAGAGACACCGGCCCTTCGGGAGAATTCGCTTCATGTCCGACGCCGCCGCCACCCGCCCCCGCATGAGCCCCGGGCTGAAGATCGCCCTGGAGGTGGGGCCCCTGGTGCTGTTCTTCGTCGCCAATGCCTATGGCGGCATCTATGCGGCGACGGGCGTCTTCATGGTGGCGACCCTGGCCTCGCTCGCCGCCATGTGGGTGCTGGCGCGGCGCATCGCCGTCATGCCGCTGGTCTCGGCGCTGGTGGTGATGGTGTTCGGCGGGCTGACCCTGTGGCTGCAGGACGAGCATTTCATCAAGCTGAAGCCCACCCTCGTCAATGCCGCCTTCGGCGCCCTGCTGCTCGGCGGGCTGGCCTTCAAGAAGCCGGTGCTGCCTTATGTCTTCGACGGCATGGTGAAGCTGACGGACGAGGGCTGGCGCACGCTGACCATCCGCTGGGCGGTGTTCTTCCTCGTGATGGCGGTGCTGAACGAGATCGTGTGGCGCTCCGTCTCCACCGACACCTGGGTGGCGTTCAAGAGCTTCGGCTATCTGCCCATCACCTTCGCCTTCGCCATGGCGCAGGCCCCGCTGATGAGCCGCTGCGAGCTCAAGGAGCCGGGCGCAACGGAGAGCGGGGACGCCGAAGCGAGGCCGCGCGGCTGATGCCGGCCGCGCGCGGATGCGAGCCGGCAGTTGACGATGCCGCGGCGCATCCGCATAAGCCCTGAAGAGGGCTCGGAATGCTGACCAAAAAAGGCAAATACGGACTGAAGGCCGCGGTGCATCTGGCACGGCTGCCGGCGGGCGCGTCCACCCAGGTGGCGGACATCGCCGAGGCCAACCAGATTCCGAAGAAATTCCTGGACGTCATCCTGGGCGAGCTGCGCAACGCCGGCTTCCTTTCGAGCAAGAAGGGCAAGCTCGGCGGCTACCGTCTCGCCCGCGCGCCGGAGGAGATCGTCGTGGGGCAGATGATCCGCGCCCTCGACGGCCCGCTCGCCCCCTTCCCCTGCGCCAGCCGCAACGCCTACGAGCCCTGCGACGATTGCGAGGTCGCCACCTGCGAGGTGCGCCTGCTGATGGTGCGGGTGCGCGACGCCATCGGCTCGGTGCTCGACACCTACACCCTGGCTCAGATGCGCGACCTCTCCCAGGAGGAGCTGGCCTCCTTCGTGGATTATATCTGAGGGCGGTCGGGGGGCCGGTAGTGGGTCAGTTTGAAATTCGTCGGGATTGACCGCGGCCAGGTCGAGGGCGGCGGGGAATGGGGCGGCGGGAATTTGGAGCGGCAGGGATAGGGGCGGCAGGGATAGGGGCGGCGGTGCGCATCCGTCTTCGCAGTCCCGCCCCGGGCTCGACGGCCTCTCGGCATCGGCTGCAACAAGCCCGCGTTCCACCGGCCCTCGATCGGCAGCACAGAACGGCGCCCCGAGGCCGGCGGTGAGCCGATCAGCCGGCGCAAGGCACGACCGGCAGGCGCGACGCGAACCCTCTGCCCAAGACTTCCCGCTCGGCGGCCAGACCAGCCCCCCGAGAGTGAGCGGCGAGGCGGCCTGCGGGGGCGCGCTGGCGCGTCATGGAGATCGCGACTTGTGCGCGCCCCTCTCCTCCGCTAGAAGCCGTTGAACCACGTGTTCGCCCCAGGCGGACGCCCCCCGGAGAGGTGGCAGAGTGGTCGAATGCACCGCACTCGAAATGCGGCATACGGGCAACCGTATCGGGGGTTCGAATCCCCCCCTCTCCGCCA
>JAFIHR010000179.1 GCA_017849325.1 Xanthobacter autotrophicus
GAGCACCGCGCGCCCTGACCGCGGCAACAAGGCTGGTCCGTCCGGCGTTCCTCGCCAGAAGGAACCCGGCGGCGCACGGTCCGGGCTCAAAGACGCATCCATGGGAGGGGTTGGAGCCATGTCCAGTGAAGCGCGTCGCAAGCGGGGACGCCCGCCCAAGCAGATGGGACTGGGAAGCCAGCCGGCGCTCAATGCGGATCTCCTGGTCAATTCCGCGCTAATGGCCTTTTCGGAAAAGGGTTTCGACGGGGCCAGCCTGCGCGCCATCGCCGCCGGGGCGGACGTGGACGTGGCCCTGATCGCCTATCGCTACGGCTCCAAGCTCGACCTCTGGAAGGCGGTGATCGATTCCTTCGCCAGCGAGGTCATGGCCTCGGTGGCGACGCTCGACCGGCTGCCCCAGGTGCCGCCCAGCAACGCGGAGCGGCTGCGCATGACGCTGGATCTGCTGGTGGACGTGCTGTTCGACAAGCCGCAGCTCGCCCTGTTCCTGGTCAAGGAAGCGGGCGAGATCGATCGCGGCGAGCGGTTCGACTATCTCTACCGCCAGCTCGTGGAGCCCATTCACGCCATTGTGCTGCCGTTGATCCGGGAGGTGCAGGCGGAGACCCGGTGCGTCGATCCCGACGCGGAGATCCTGTTCCTGACCCTCATCAGCGCCATGAGCCTGATGATCACCAACCGGGAGTTCATCGCCCGGCGCAATCCCATCGCGGCGGACGGCGATCAGTACCGGGCGGAGCTGAAGAAGTCGGTGTTCGCCGGCTTCTGCACGCGGATGGGGCCGCGCGGCGGCGACGCCTGAGGCAGGCGTCGCCGGGCGGGGCGGCCTCAGGCCTGGGTGTCGGGGCGGGCGAGGAGCCGGTCGAGGCTCCAGGAGCCGCCGCCGGCCGCGGCGAGATACAGGAAGACGAAGGAGTAGAGCGCCGCCAGCTCGCCGCCGTTGAGGATCGGATAGAAGTTCTGCGGCGCGTGCACCATGAAATAGGCGACCGCCATCTGGCCCGACAGGATGAAGGCGACCGGCCGGGTGAACAGCCCGAGCGCCAGCAGCACGCCGCCCACCAGCTCCAGGATGCCCGCGATGCCGAACAGCGAGAGGATCTGGAGGTTGTCGAACATGGCCACGTGGGGGAAGCCGAACAGCTTTGCCGAGCCGTGGCTCAGGAACATCAGCGCGGCCATGATGCGCAGGACGGAAAGCAGGCGCGGCGCCAGGCAGGAGGTGAGCTTGTCGAGGGTCATGGGGCAGATCCTTCTGGAGGGGTAGGGGTTCGGGACCGGACGTTGATGCCGCTACGTCATTGTGGATGCAGGCGTCGGCGCCGGCAGGCAAAAGGTTCGTGAGCGGAGGGGCGGGCTTCAGCCGAACTGGAAGCCCGAATAGGCCTTGCCGAACACGCGGTCGGCGAAGGTGCGCCGCCCCAGGTCGTCGCCTGCCGCGCCGGCGGCCACGAAGAGCGGGGTCAGGTGCTCGCTGCGCGGATGGCTCTCATGGGCCGACGGCGCGCGCTCCCAGGCGAGCAGCGCCTGATTGCGCGCCTCGGGGTCGGCCATCTCCACCGCGTGGGTGAGCCAGCTGTCGAAGGCCTCGGCATCCGCATCGGCCTTGGCGGCGGGCGACCAGATGGCGCGCAGATTGTGGTAGCTCATGCCGCTGCCCACGATCAGCACGCCCTCGTCCCGCAGCGGCGCGAGGGCGCGGCCCAGGGCGAGGTGGGCCTGCGGATCGAGGTCGTGGCGCAGCGAAAGCTGGACGATGGGCACCTGCGCATCGGGATAGATGAGCATGAAGGGGATGAACACGCCGTGGTCGTAGCCGCGCGCGTCATCCTCGGCGGAGGCGATGCCGGCCGCCTCCAGCAGCGCGCGCACCCGGCCCGCCAGCTCCGGCGAGCCCGGCGCGGGATAGGTGAGCCGGTAGGTGTGGGCGGGAAAGCCGAAATAGTCGAACACGAGGCCGGGGTGGGCGCCGGTGTTGACCGTCGGCACCTGCTCCTCCCAATGGCCGGAGATCACCAGCACCGCCTTGGGGCGCTGGCCGAGCTCCGTGTCGAGGTGGCGCAGATAGGCGTCGAGGCCGGCCCAGCTGCCGTCGCCTTCGCCGGGGCCGTTGGGCGTCGCCCGCATGAAGGGCCAGGGGCCCCCGCCGTGGGGAATGAAGAGGGTGGGCAGACGCCCGGTGTTCGCCGTCATGGCTGTGACCTTCCGATGCAAGCCGCCGCACGCGCCCGAGCCGGGGCGAAGCGGCGGATCAGTTGGCCCTTATTTGGGGGATCTCGATCATCAAAAAAACTGGGAAAGTTTTGCTGATCATCATAAAATTTATGCATGATGATTGCCGATGGCCTTTCCCTCGATCAGATCGACGTCTTCCTTGCGGTGGCTGACGCCGGCAGCTTCTCCGCCGCCGCGCGGACGCTCAACCGCACCCAGTCGGCGGTGACCTACGCCATCCGCCGGCTGGAGGAGCAGACCGGCACGCCGCTGTTCGACCGCGCCGATTACCGTCCGGCGCTCACCGAGGCCGGCCGGGCGCTGCTGCCCCGGGCACGGCGCATCGCCGAGGAGGTGGGCGCCTTCCGCCTGCAGGCGCGGGGCATCGCCGGAGGGCTGGAGCCGGAGCTCAGCCTGGTGGTGGATGCCATGTTCCCCACCCGGGTGCTGCTGGAGGCCCTCAAGCAGTTCCGCGAGCACTATCCCACGGTCCCCATCCGCACCTATGTGGAAAGCCTCGGCGGCGCGGTGCGCCTCATATTGGACGGAACCGGCGCGCTGGGCCTTGTCGCCGCCTCGGCCTGCGATGCGCCGACCCTCGTGCGCGTGCCGCTCCTGGAGGTGGATCTGGTGATGGTGGCGGCGCCGAGCCATCCCCTCGCCGGGCGCGAGGGGCCGCTGCCGCGCGAGGTGCTGCGCGATCACGTGCAGCTCGTGCTCACCGATCGTTCGGGCACGCCCGGCGGGCGCGACCGCGGGGTGCAGGCGACGCAGACCTGGCGCATCGGCGACCTTGGCGCCAAGCACGCCATGCTGCGCGCCGGCCTCGGCTACGGAAGCATGCCGGCGCACATGGTGGAGGCGGATCTCGCGGCGGGGGATCTGGTGCGCATCGTGCCGGCGGAGTGGGACGGGCAGATGGGCGGGGTCACCGTGCC
>JAFIHR010000020.1 GCA_017849325.1 Xanthobacter autotrophicus
GCCGCCTACGTGATGGGCTCCGAGGAGCCGCGCGCCCTGGTCCTGGGCATGCTGGCGGTGCTGCGCGGGCTCGCCCTTCCCGCCATCGCCGCGCTGTGCGACGGCGCGCGCTTCGCCCCCGCCCCGCTCTCCGGCGAGGAGGCGGAGCGCCTCGCCACCGCCGATCTTTCGGATGCCCCGGCGCACATCCAGGGCGATTATCCCGAATGGCTCGATGCCTCGCTGCATCATGTCTTCGGCGCCGAGGTGGTGGCGGAAGCGCGGGCGCTGGCCAATCGCGCGCCCCTGGACCTGCGGGTCAACACCCTGAAGGCCAGCCCCGAGACCGCGCTGGCCCATCTCGCCCATCACCGGCCCGAGCCGGGGCGCTTCTCGCCGCTCGCCCTGCGCATCGCCCTCGATGCCGAGGGCAAGGCCCCGCCGATCTCCTCCGAGCCGGCCTTCCTCGGCGGTGAGGTGGAGGTGCAGGACGAGGGCTCGCAGATCGCCGCCATCCTCGCCCAGCCCCTGCCCGGCACCCAGGTGCTGGACCTGTGCGCCGGCGCCGGCGGCAAGACCCTGGAATTCGCCGCCCTCATGGACAACAAGGGCCAGATCTACGCCTACGATTCCGACATCCGCCGCCTGAAGCCCCTGCACGAGCGCCTCCAGCGCGCCGGCGTGCGCAACGTTCAGGTGCGCAGCCCGCGCGGCGCGCAGGACGTGCTTTCCGACCTCGAAGGCAAGATGGACCTCGTCCTGGTGGACGCGCCCTGCACCGGCACCGGCACCTGGCGGCGCAATCCCGACGCCAAATGGCGGGTGCGTCCGGGCGCGCTGGCCCAGCGGCAGGCCGAGCAGGCGCAGATTCTGGAGCAGGCGGCGCGCTACGTGCGCCCCGGCGGGCGGCTCGCTTATGTCACCTGCTCGCTGCTGGACGAGGAGAACGGCGCGCAGCTCCGCGCGCTGATGGCCAAGCGCGAGGATTTCGCCCCGGTGCCGCCGGCCGAGACGGTGCTGGCGCTGGGGGCGCGCGGACCCGAGGTGGCGAAGGCCGCGCTGCTCGGCAGGGAAGGCGTGCTCCTCACCCCCCGCCGCACCGGCACGGACGGCTTCTTCGTCGGCGTTCTGCGGCGGGCGCCAGGCTGATCTTATGGATTGTCGAACCGGCGCGGGATATCCTTAACTATCCGGCGTCGGCAGGCGATGGGGCATGTCATGGCGGCCCTCGGCGATTTTCTGATCAAGTTCCTCCCCGCCCTTCTGGGCGCCGCGGTGGGCGCCCTGGTGGCGCTGTGGGGCGCCCAAAGGGCCGATGAAAAGCAGCGCTTCGATCTCTCCGCCCTCTGCGCGCCCATGCTGGAGCGGCTGGTGGATCGATTCGCCGACAAGCCGGTCCAGGTGCGCGAGCTGGAAGGCCGGCTGAACCTGCTGCCCCCGGAATGCGCCAGCAAGCGGCAGGATGTGTTCAATCTCGTCACCCTGGTGGCGCAGGTGCAGGAAAACCAGCCTGAGGCCGTCCGGCCCCAGGCCCTGCAACCCAACTATCATTCCTCGATCATCAGCGGCGTGGGTGGCGGTGGCGGCGGGGGAGGCGCTGGCGGAACCGGCGGCGCCGGAGGAGCGGGAGGCTCCGCGGACTCCGTGGATCGCACCCCGGCCGCGGCCTGGGTGGCCGTGGGCTTCCTCGGCCCGAAGGGATCGCCGGGCGACGTCAATTTCGTATCGGCGGCCACCGGCGCCACGATCACCTCCCCGCCCGAGGCCGGCGCCGTGCTGCGCGCCAAATGGCAGGTGAACGTGCGGCCGGGCCTCGCGGATTGGACCCGGGTCCAGGACGTGCTGCGCATCGGCCAATGCTTCGAGGTCGCGGAGAGCCGGACCGTCCAGGCGGGCGGTCAGCCGCAGACCTGGGCCAGGGGCGAGGCGGTGTCCTGCCCCTCGGGCCAGCGGGGATGACGGCTGGCGGAGGGATGCCGGCGTCGCTTTTCCATCCACCGCTTTGCCGCTAAAGGAGGGCGGATCATTGGATCCTGCCGGAAGGTCTTGAATGCCAACCCGCCCTGCCCCCTCCTCCGCCATCCCTGATGCCGCCCAGGACACCGTCCTCATCATCGATTTCGGCAGCCAGGTCACCCAGCTCATCGCCCGCCGGGTGCGCGAGGAAGGCGTCTATTCGGAAGTGGTGCCGTTCCAGAAGGCGGACGAAGCCATCACGCGCCTTCACCCCAAGGCCATCATCCTCTCCGGCGGCCCCGCCTCGGTGATCGAGGGTGAGAGCCCCAAAGCGCCGGACGCCGCCTTCTCCGCCGGCGTGCCGGTGCTCGGCATCTGCTACGGCGAGCAGTGCATGGCGGCGCAGCTCGGCGGCGCGGTGGAGGCGGGCCACCATCGCGAGTTCGGCCGGGCCGAGGTGACGGTGCAGAAGGAGGTTCCCCTCTTCCAGGGCGTATGGCGCGCGGGCGAGCGGCACACCGTCTGGATGAGCCACGGCGACCGCGTCACCGCTTTGCCCGCCGGCTTCGAGGTGATCGCCACCTCCGGGAACGCGCCCTTCGCCGCCATCGCCGACGTGGCGCGCGACTATTACGCCGTGCAGTTCCACCCCGAGGTGGCGCACACGCCCGATGGCGCGCGCCTCATCTCCAATTTCGTACGCAAGGTGGCGAAGCTCGAAGGCACCTGGACCATGGGCGCCTTCCGCGAGCGTGCCATCGCCCGAATCCGCGAGCAGGTGGGTTCCGGCCGGGTGATCTGCGGCCTGTCGGGCGGGGTGGATTCCTCGGTGGCGGCGGTGCTGATCCACGAGGCCATCGGCGACCAGCTCACCTGCGTGTTCGTGGACCACGGCCTGATGCGCCAAGGCGAGGCGGACGAGGTGGTCTCGCTGTTCCGCGGCCACTAC
>JAFIHR010000180.1 GCA_017849325.1 Xanthobacter autotrophicus
CCTCGGCATCGAGGAAGGCGCGGCCGTAGCGGGCGGCCCGCAGTTCGGCCACCGGCCGGTAGAAGAACGGCCCGATGAGCGCCTTGCCGCCCGGCCGCACGCAATGCACCGGAACGGTGATGGCCTGCCCCGGCTGATAGGCGGTGCCCCGCTCCACCTTCACCACGGTGCCGGCGACGGCGCAGACGCCGGCGCCCCGCGGCTCGGGCGGCTGGCCCACGTGCTTCACCTTGAGCACCACCACGTTCGGGGCATTTTCCCGCGCCTGCTGGTAGAATTGCGGCGGCAAGATCGCCAGCGCCGGCCCGGCCGACGCCAGAACGACAAGGAGCGCCAGCCCCGCCGCCCAGCAGCGCCCGCCCCGCACCCTACGCCCGTCCGCGATGGGCCCATCGCCCGGCCGCGCCGGTGCCCTCTCGCAGGTCCTGCCGGCTTCCGCCGCTTCCCTCAGGCCCCACTGGCCCCGCGCTGCATCGCTCATTTCACCGTCCCCCGACGCGGCGGGCCGTTTATCGCCCGCCCGATTGCCATTATATAGCGACCATGCTGGACTCCACCGCCTCCCTACCGGCCGCCCACGCCGAAACCACCGCCCTGCCCGATTTCGCCCGGCGGCGCACCTTCGCCATCATCTCCCATCCAGACGCCGGTAAGACGACGCTCACGGAAAAGCTGCTGCTGGCCTCCGGCGCGATCCGCCTCGCCGGCCACGTGAAGGCACGCGGCGAGCGCCGCCGCACCCGCTCCGACTGGATGGAGATCGAGCAGCAGCGCGGCATCTCGGTCACCTCCTCGGTGATGACCTTCGAGAAGGACGGCATCGTCTTCAACCTGCTCGACACCCCCGGCCACTCGGACTTCTCCGAGGACACCTACCGCACCCTCTCGGCGGTGGACGCGGCGGTGATGGTGATCGACGTGGCCAAGGGCATCGAGAGCCAGACCCGCAAGCTGTTCGAGGTCTGCCGGCTGCGCGACATCCCCATCTTCACCTTCGTCAACAAGGTGGACCGCGAGGGCCTCGACCCCATCGCGCTGATGGACGAGGTGGCCTCCACCCTCGCCCTGGACCTCACGCCGCTCACCTGGCCGATCGGCCTGGGGGTCGATTTCCGCGGCCTTATCGACATCGCCCACAAGCGGGCGCTGCTCGCCACCGAGCGCGGCGGCCCGCTCACCCGCGTGGTGCCCTACAATGAGCCGGAGGACCTCCTCGGCCTCGACGGGGTGGAGGAGCGCATCATCACCGAGGCGGTGGAGAGCCTCACTTTGGCGCTCGGCGTGCTGCCGCCCTTCGATCTCGCCGCCTTCCGCGAGGGCCATCTCTCCCCCGTCTATTTCGGCAGCGCGCTGAAGGAGGCCGGCGTCGCCGAGCTGCTCGACGGCCTCGGCGCGGTGGGGCCGAGCCCGCTGCCCCGCGCCGCCGCCGGCGAGCGCACGGTTGAGCCCGCCGAGGACATGGTCTCCGGCTTCGTCTTCAAGGTGCAGGCCAACATGGACCCCAACCACCGCGACCGGGTGGCCTTCGTGCGGCTGTGCTCGGGGCGCTTCAAGCGGGGCATGAAGCTCTTCAATGCGCGCGAGAAGCGCCAGATGGCCATCGCCAACCCCATCTTCTTCTTCGCCCAGGAGCGCGAGACCGTGGACGAGGCGGTGGCCGGCGACATCATCGGCATCCCC
This sequence comes from Xanthobacter autotrophicus, assembly GCA_017849325.1. GTDB lineage: Bacteria > Pseudomonadota > Alphaproteobacteria > Rhizobiales > Xanthobacteraceae > Xanthobacter > Xanthobacter autotrophicus_B. The sequence goes on from JAFIHR010000180.1 coordinate 1,681, forward strand.
AACCACGGCATGCTCCGGGTGGGCGACACCCTCTCCGAGGGCGAGACTATCCGCTTCGAGGGCCTGCCCGACTTCGCCCCCGAGATCCTGCGCCGGGTGCTGCTGGCCGATCCCATGAAGGCCAAGCAGCTTCTGAAGGCGCTGCAGGACATGGCGGAGGAAGGCGTCGTGCAGGTGCTGAAACCCCTCACCGATCCGGCCCCCATCGTCGGCGTGGTGGGCCCGCTGCAGCTCGACGTGCTGGCCGCGCGCCTGGAGAAGGAATACGGCGTGCCGATCCGCTACGAGACCACCTCCTATGTCACCGCCCGCTGGATCACCGGCGAGCGCACCGAGGTGGAGCGCTTCATGGAGACGAGCCGCTCCGCCTGCGCCCGCGACCGCGACGAGGCCCCGGTCTATCTCGCCCGGAGCCAGTGGGTGCTCGACCGCGCCATCGAGGAATGGCCGAAGCTGAAGTTCACCAATGTGAAGGAACGCGGCTGACGACCTGCCCCGATGCGGTCCGGCCTAAGCCTCGTCGGCGACGAGGGCCGGCCGCGGGGACAAAGCGCGCGCGCGGGGGCCGGAACGATAGGTCACGTGCTTCTTCAGCTGGTTGACCGGGCCTTCGAAGAAATGCCACGACGACGACGCGAGCGCGAAGGTGGCGAGGGTGAAGGCCACGAACCGCATCGCCCCCGGCTGAAGGACCTCGTTCGGCAGGATGCGCGCCAGATACTGGATCGCGAAAGCCAGCACGAACATGTGCAGCAGATAGATCCCGTAGCTGATCTTGCCGATATAGCGCGGCACCGGGTGATCGAGCACCACCCCGACAGGTCCGCGCACGCCGGCGCGCAGGGTTGCGACGAGCGTCATCAGGATGACCACCATCGCCAGCGGAGCCCCCACCCGGAACATCTGGTCGGACGGAACCGAGAGCCAGCCGAGCAGCGAGCCGATGAGCCACGCCGCGCAAACGGCGCTGAGGGCGCTGAGGCCCGCCATGGTCCGCCGGGTGACCCAGCCGGCCTCCTCCATCATGGCCAACAGGGCGCCGGCACCCAGCGCATCCATGTGGGCGGGCGTGAGCACCACTTGCGACACCCCGTCGTCCATCGTCTGCGAGAGAATGGCACGAAACAGGACGGCCCCCGCCATGGCGGCCAGCGCGATGCCGGGCAGGATCTTCCGCGGCAGAAACAGGACGATCAGCGGCCACACCAGATAGAACTGCTCTTCGACCGACAGGGTCCAGAGATGGTTGGTGGGCCACGGAGTCCAGCTGTTGGCCTCGAAATACCAGATATTGGTCAGGTAGGTGAGGTGCCAGCGGATGGTGGCGCGCATCCCCTCGAGGTCCAGCATCCACGCCCCGGCCAGCACAAGATAGTACAGCGGAAAGATGCGCAGGCCGCGGCGCAGGTAGAAGATGCCGAGCAGGTGCCAGGTCGAGGCCTCCTCGTCCCCCTTCGAGACCAGCAGGATCCGGGTGATGAGATAGCCGCTCAGGACGAAGAAGCTGAGCACGGCGACATCGCCCACATAGGCGACCCCGCTGGCGAAATGGGTGAGGAGGACGCAGAGCACCGCAATGGCGCGCAGGCTGTCCAGCTGAGGGCAGTAAGCGATGACCTGGCCGCCTGGCGGCTCGCCGTTTTCCGTCGCCATGCCCCCGCCCTTCCCCTTTCGGCGCCACTATAATCTATTTCTACCGCGCGCGCGAAGGCGTCTTCGCAGTTGCGAAATGGTGCCGCCACCACCCCTGGGCGACGCCCGCCGATGCATTGACATTCGCCCCCTGCTTGCCGAGAAGTCGCCCCCAACGGAGGATTTCATGGCCGACCCAGCGCGCATCACCGAGCTTTCCACCATCATCGACGCGGCGTTCGAGAAGCGCGCCGAGATCGGCGCCGCCACCATGGGCGAGGTGCGCCTGGCGGTGGATGAGGCGCTCTCGCTCCTCGATGAAGGCAAGGCCCGCGTCGCCGAGCCGGGTGCCGACGGCGTGTGGGTGGTCAATCAGTGGCTGAAGAAGGCCGTGCTGCTCTCCTTCCGCCTCAACGACATGGCGATGATCGGCGGCGGTCCGGGCGGCGCCCATTGGTGGGACAAGGTGCCCTCCAAGTTCCTGTCCTGGGGCGCGGCTGAGTTCAAGGCCGCCGGCTTCCGCGCCGTGCCCGGCACCTTCGTGCGGCGCTCGGCCTATATCGCGCCCAACGTGGTGCTGATGCCCTCCTTCGTGAACCTCGGCGCCTACGTGGGCGAAGGCACCATGGTGGACACCTGGGCGACCGTGGGCTCCTGCGCGCAGATCGGTCGGAACGTGCACCTCTCCGGCGGCGTCGGCATCGGCGGCGTGCTGGAGCCGCTGCAGGCCGGCCCGGTGATCATCGAGGACGACTGCTTCATCGGCGCCCGCTCCGAGGTGGTGGAAGGCGTGGTGGTGCGGCGGGGCGCGGTGCTGTCCATGGGCGTGTTCATCGGCGCCTCCACCAAGATCGTGGACCGCGAGACCGGCGAGATCTTCATGGGCGAGGTGCCGGCCTATTCGGTGGTGGTGCCCGGCACCCTGCCCGCCAAGCCCATGGCCAACGGCGCTCCGGGCCCGGCCCTGTCGTGCGCGGTGATCGTGAAGCGGGTGGACGAGCAGACCCGCACCAAGACCTCCATCAACGACCTGCTCAGGGACTGAGCGCGGCCGATCGGCGAGGCGCGATCGCGCGGGTGGGCGGCGGGAGCGCCGGGCGACACGAATTCGTCTTGCAAGCGGGCAGCGAGCTTGTATATTCCGCCGCCTCGCCTGGGGCGGTGCATCAACCGGCGCCGTCCTCCTGCGCATCCATCATCGGCGGACGGC
>JAFIHR010000181.1 GCA_017849325.1 Xanthobacter autotrophicus
ACCAGCACCAGGGCGGGCGGGGCGGCGGACAGGCTCTGCAGGCCGGCCAGCACGGATTCCTGCCGGGTGGCGCCGCCGAAGGCCGGTGCCAACATCTTGGGCAGGCCGTCGGCGGCCTCCCGGAACAGCTCCGAATCATCGCCATGGATGACCGCCAGCACCCCGTCGACATCGGGATGGGTGGCGAAGGCCTTGAGGGTGCGGCGCAGCACGCTCTCGCTACCAAGGCTTTGATATTGCTTGGGAAGGGTGCCGCCGGCGCGGAGGCCGCGACCTGCTGCGACGACGATGGCCACACACCGCATCGGCTCTCGCTCCTGCCCGCGCGGGCATTCCGGCTCTCTCCGGGATATAGAGGGCGATTCGCCGGCCCGATGGAACCGCCAAATGGCGCCGTGCCGGACCGCCGCCGCTCCGCTCGCGCTCCTTGAAGCGCAGCATCTGGCGGGGTGCAAGGGGTGCCGGCCGGAAGGCGCGGCGCTCCGCGCTGGCCCGCTGACTATCGCGCGTTCACTCTGCCCTTGCGCTGCACGCGCAAATGTCTAAGATGTAGGCAGAAACGAACTGGCCCATTTTCTGTGCAACACTTTATCGAACCGGCCCTTTCCCCCTTGAGAATCGGGCCCCATCCGCTGCCGAACGGCGTCATCCTGGCCCCCATGGCGGGCATCACCGATGCGCCGGTGCGCCGGATGGCGGCGCGGTATGGCGCGGGCCTTGTGGTCTCCGAAATGGTCGCCAGTGAGGCGCTGATCGAGGGCAAGCCGGAAATGGTGCTGCGCGCCGCGGGGGAGGGGGTGCCGCTCCACGCGGTGCAGATCGCCGGCAACGATCCCTACTGGATGGCCGAGGCGGCGCGGCTCGCCGAGGCCAATGGCGCCCATCTGGTGGACATCAACATGGGCTGCCCGGCCAAGCGCGTCACCACCGGCGCGGCCGGCGCCTCGCTGCTGCTGGATCTGGCGCTGGCCGGGCGCATCCTCGATGCGGTGCGCGCCGCGGTCACCATTCCCGTCACCCTCAAGACCCGCCTCGGCTGGGACGAGCGCACCCCCACGGCGGTCGCGCTGGCGCGCATTGCCGAGGCGAGCGGACTGGCGCTCATCACCATCCATGGCCGCACCCGCTGCCAGTTCTACAAGGGCCGCGCCGACTGGCGGGCGATCCGTGCCGTCAAGGAGGCGGTCGCCATCCCCGTGGTCGCCAACGGCGATCTTACCGACGCGGAGGACGCGCCGCAGATGCTCGCCCAGTCCGGCGCCGACGGCGTGATGATCGGCCGCGGTGCCCTCGGCCGGCCCTGGTTTCCCGGCGCCGTGGCGCGCCGCCTCGAAGGCCGACCGGCGCGGCCGGCGCCCTCGGCGGCCGAGCAGCGCGACGTTCTGCTGGAGCTCTACGACGGCTGGCTCGCGCTCTACGGCACCCACCTCGGCGTGCGCCATGCGCGCAAGCACATCGGCTGGGCGCTGGAAGCCGCCGCCGGGGCGGGCTCGCCGTTCGAGCGGACGTGGCGCGGCCGCCTGCTCACCCTGGATGACCGCGAGGCCGTGAAGCGCGGCATCGCGGATGCCTATGACGATCTTGCGTGGAGGGTTGCGGCATGACTGCCGAAGCCAAGCGCCGGCCTGAGGGCCGGCAGGCGCCCCAGCGGGGCGGCAATGAAAACCAGCCCCCACGGGGCGGTGGCGATCTGCGCCAGCCGGAGCAGGACCTGTGCCTGATCCGGGCGATCCTCGATTCGGTGCCGCATCCCGTGCTCACCATCGACGGCACCGGCCACGTGGTGGACGCCAACGTGGCGGCGGAGGCCTTCTTCGAGGTCTCGGCGCCCCTGCTGCGGCGCAAGCCCTTCGCGGATTTCGTGCCGTTCGGCACGCCGCTGCTCGGCCTCATCGAGCAGGTGAGGCAGCGCGGCGCCCCGGTGAACGAGTATCGGGTCGATCTCGGCACCCCGCGCAATGGCGGCGAGCGGGTGGTGGACATCCACGTGGCCCCCGTCGCCGAGCGCTCGGACCACGTGGTGGTGATGCTCCAGGAGCGCACCATCGCCGACAAGATGGATCGCCAGCTCACCCATCGCGGCGCCGCCCGCTCGGTGAGCGCGCTCGCCTCCATGCTGGCGCACGAGATCAAGAATCCGCTCTCCGGCATCCGCGGCGCGGCGCAACTCCTGGAGCAGTCGGCCGGCGACGAGGATCGCGCGCTCACCCGCCTGATCTGCGACGAGGCGGACCGCATCGTGAAGCTTGTGGACCGCATGGAGGTGTTCTCCGACGAGCGCCCGGTGGAGCGCGAGCCGGTCAACATCCACGCCGTGCTGGAGCACGTACGGGCGCTGGCCGTCTCCGGCTTCGGGCGCAACGTGCGCTTCGTCGAGGAGTACGACCCCTCGCTGCCGCCCGTGCTCGGCAACCGCGATCAGCTCATCCAAGTTTTCCTCAATCTGGTGAAGAATGCGGCGGAAGCCGTCGAGCCCGAGCAGGACGGCGAGATCCACCTCACCACCGCCTTCCGCCCCGGGGTGCGCCTCACCGTGCCGGGGGCCTCCACCAGGGTCAGCCTGCCGCTGGAGTTCTGTGTGCGGGACAACGGCAAGGGCGTGCCGGAAGACCTCGTCCCCCACCTGTTCGATCCCTTCGTCACCACCAAGCCGTCGGGCTCTGGCCTCGGTCTTGCTTTGGTGGCGAAGATCATCGGCGACCACGGCGGCATCGTGGAGTGCGAAAGCCAGCCCCGCCGCACCACCTTCCGGGTGCTCCTGCCCATGTATCGCGGCCCCAGCGCCGCCAGAGAGGACAACTGAGGTGTCCATGCCAACGGGAAGCATCCTGGTCGCCGACGATGATGCCGCCATCCGCACCGTGCTCAACCAGGCGCTCTCGCGGGCGGGCTACGAGGTGCGCTCCTGCGGCAATGCGGCGACGCTCTGGCGCTGGGTGAGCCAGGGCGACGGCGACCTCGTGATCACCGACGTGGTGATGCCCGACGAGAACGCCTTCGACCTTCTGCCGCGCATCAAGAAGGCGCGGCCGGACCTGCCCGTCATCGTCATGAGCGCGCAGAACACCTTCATGACCGCCATCCGCGCCTCCGAGCGCGGGGCCTATGAATATCTGCCCAAGCCGTTCGACCTGAAGGAGCTGATCTCCATCGTCGGCCGCGCCCTGTCGGAGCCCAAGAAGGGCGACGGCCACGCGCTGCTCGGCGACGAGCAGGACAACATCCCGCTGGTGGGCCGCTCGCCCGCCATGCAGGAGATCTATCGCCTGCTCGCCCGCCTCATGCAGACCGACCTCACGGTGATGATCGCGGGCGAGAGCGGCACCGGCAAGGAGCTGGTGGCCCGCGCCCTGCACGACTATGGCAAGCGCCGCACCGGGCCGTTCGTCGCCATCAACATGGCGGCCATCCCGCGCGACCTCATCGAGAGCGAGCTGTTCGGCCACGAGAAGGGCTCGTTCACCGGCGCCACCACCCGCAACCCGGGCCGCTTCGAGCAGGCGGAGGGCGGCACCCTCTTCCTCGACGAGATCGGCGACATGCCCATGGAGGCGCAGACCCGCCTCCTGCGCGTGCTGCAGCAGGGCGAATACACCACCGTGGGCGGGCGCACCCCGATCAAGACCGACGTGCGCATCATCGCCGCCACCAACAAGGACCTGCGCACCCTGATCCAGCAGGGCCTGTTCCGCGAGGACCTGTTCTTCCGCCTCAACGTGGTGCCGCTGCGCCTGCCGCCGCTGCGCGAGCGCTCCGAGGACGTGCCGGACCTCATCCGCCACTTCTTCCTCCAGGCCGAGCGCGAGGGCCTGCCGGCCAAGCAGATCGACGCCGCCGCGCTCGACCGGCTGAAGCGCTACCGCTGGCCGGGCAACGTGCGCGAGCTGGAGAACATGGTGCGGCGCCTCGCGGCGCTCTATCCCCAGGAGATCATCTCCCCGGCCATCATCGAGGCCGAGCTCTCCGAGCCCATGCCCAACGCCTTGTCCGAGGAGGGGCCGCAGGACACCACCCTCGGCGCCTCGGTGGAGCGGCATCTCAACGCCTATTTCTCCGGCTTCGGCGACGACCTGCCGCCGCCCGGCCTCTACCACCGCATCCTGAAGGACGTGGAATATCCGCTGCTGTCGGCGGCGCTGGCGGCCACCCGCGGCAACCAGATCAAGGCGGCCGAGCTGCTCGGCCTCAACCGCAACACCCTGCGCAAGAAGATCCGCGATCTCGACATCCAGGTGATCCGCACCAGCCGGTAGGGTGGAGCGGCGCCCGCATCGCTTTGCGGCCGGCGGCATGGCCCATGGTGCGCTGCGCCGCGCGGCGCCTTGCGTGACCTTCTCCGCGCCTTGCGCCTGCGGCTCCGAAGGACAGGCGGCGGCCGGGGCCGGGGGTGCACCGGGGGCGCCACTGTCCCGAAATCCTCCCCCTGATCTCGTCCCAAGGGCCCCGTGACCGCTTGCCGGTTGACGGCACCCTCATGCTCCGGCTTAAACGCCCCCTCGAAATTCTTGTCCTTGCGCGCGGATGCCGGATGTCGCGGCGCGGTGCGCTGCGAGGGCGCATCGGCCAGTCCCGGAGCCTCCAATGCTCGAGAAAGTGTTCGACCCCGCCAGTGTGGAAGCGCGCATCGCTAAGGCGTGGGAGGACGAGGGCGCGTTCCGCTGCGGCCGGCCCGAGCGCAAAGAGGCGGAAGGCTTCTCCATCGTCATCCCGCCGCCCAACGTCACCGGCTCCCTGCACATGGGCCACGCGCTCAACAACACGCTGCAGGACATCCTGGCCCGCTTCGAGCGCATGCGCGGCAAGGACGTGCTGTGGCAGCCGGGCACCGACCATGCGGGCATCGCCACCCAGATGGTGGTGGAGCGCCAGCTCATGCAGGCGCAGCTTCCCGGCCGCCGCGACATGGGGCGCGCCGCCTTCATCGAGAAGGTGTGGGAGTGGAAGGCGGAATCCGGCGGCACCATCGTCGGCCAGCTCAAGCGCCTCGGCGCCTCGTGCGACTGGTCGCGCGAGCGCTTCACCATGGACGAGGGCCTGTCCCGCGCGGTGCTGAAGGTGTTCGTCCAG
>JAFIHR010000182.1 GCA_017849325.1 Xanthobacter autotrophicus
CCGCCCTTCGTGGACGGCCGCATCGCCTTCCTGAAGACCGAGCTCGGCATCACCGATGCGCAGGCCAAGCCGTGGGCGGCCTTCGTGGAGGCGATGAAGAGCAATTTCGTCAACATGCAGGGCCTGAGGCAGGCGATGCAGTCCGCCTTTGCGGCCGGGACGCCGGTGGAGCGGCTGAACGCGCGCCTCTCGGTAATGGAATCGCGCGTCGCCGCCCTGAAGGAGATGCAGAAGCCCCTCGGCGACCTCTATGGCGCGCTGAGCGACGCGCAGAAGAAGAAGGCGGACGACCTGCTCACCGCCATGGGCTGCATGATGTGACGGTCCCGGGATGACCGTCCGCGCCGGCGCCGGGTGCCGGCGCGGCCGTCACGCCGGAAGGCCGGGAAGTGGGATGCCGAAGGTCTGGAGCAGCAGCACGGCGTTGAGGCCCAGCACCAGGACCGCGCCGGCGACCGCCAGAGCGTTGACGACGGCGCCGTTGGCGAACTCGCCCATCAGGTCGCGCCGCCGCGTGAACACCACCAGCGCGATCATGGGCACCGGCAGCGCGATGGACAGCACCACCTGGCTCAGCACCAGGGCATAAGTCGCGTCCACCCCCAGGGCCACCACCACGAAGGCCGGGATCATGGTGACCAGCCGGCGCACCCAGATGGGAATGCGGAAGCCCACGAAGCCCTGCATGATGAGCTGTCCCGCCATGGTGCCCACCACCGAGCTCGACACCCCCGAGGCGATGAGCGAGACGAGGAACACCCCGGCCGCCGCCGCGCCGAGCAGCGGGGTCAGCGTGTGATAGGCGGTGGCGATCTCCGCCACCTCGCTGTGGCCGAGGTGGAAGGCGCTCGCCGCCGTGATCACCATGGCCATGTTGACGAGCCCCGCCACTGAGAGCGCCAGCACCACCTCGCGGTTGGAATAGCGCAGCAGCAGGCGCCGCTCGGCCGCATCGCGCGGCGTGGCGCGGGCCTGGGTGAGGCCGGAGTGCAGGTAGAGCGCGTGGGGCATCACCGTGGCGCCGATGATGCCGACCGAGATCATCAGCGCCCGCGCGTCCGGCATCTGCGGGGTGACCGCATGGAAGGCGACGGCGCTCCAGTCCACCGGCGCGAGCACCATCTCGACGAGGTAGCACAGGCCGATCACCGCCACGAGGGCGCCGATGATCAGCTCCATGGGCCGGAAGCCGCGCTTCTCGAACAGCAGGATGGCATAGGTGACGACGGCGGTGACGCCCATGCCGGCGAGCAGCGGCAGGCCGAACAGCAGCGAGAGGCCGATGGCGCCGCCGAGGAATTCGGCGAGATCGGTGGCCATGGCGGCAATCTCGCTCACCCCCCACATCCCCCACACGAGGGGCCGGGGCAAGGTGGAGCGGCACAGCTCGGCGAGGTTCTGCCCGGTGACGATGCCGAGCTTGGCGGAGAGCGCCTGGAACAGCATGGCGATGAGGTTCGCCATCACCACCACCCACAGCAGGGTATAGCCATAGCCCGCACCGGCCTGGATGTTGGTGGCGAAATTGCCGGGGTCCATATAGGCGATGGAGGCGATCACCGCGGGGCCGGCGAACAGAAGCGCCGCCCTCGGCCCGCGGCGCTGGCCGGACAGGACCTGACCGATGGCCGCGCTGGTCCGTTCGGAGACGGATTGCGGCTCGGCCGGCAGAACGCTGGAACTCAGGGACATCGGGGGCAGGCTGTGTGATGCAGATGCTGAATAATGTAGCCAGTGCTACATCTATTGCAATGGCCTTGACCGGGTGTCCTTGCCGCAGGGCGCCGCGGGGCCGCGAGGGGGGCTCGCGCAGGGGAAGATCGGCGGTTGCGCATCGGCCGCGGTCCTCGATAATGCGAATCGCCTTCAAAGCGGGGCCTTTGGGCCCGGCCCGTGGCGCGGCGCCAGCGAGGAGGGGGAGCAAGTGACGGCCACGCGGAAAGTCTCGGCCCCCGCCGGCCCGCACGACATCGGCGCTCCCGGCCGGCCCGCGGCCAGGGCTGCCGGGACGAAACCGGCATCCGGCAAGGATGGGCCGGTCAAGCGCCCGCTCGCGGCTTCGCCGGAAAAGCCGGCCCCGGCGGTCGCGCGGGCGGCGGCGCCCGCGCCCTCTCCCGAGCCCAAGACGCCCGCGGCCCCCGATGCGGCCGAGGTGCGTCGCTTCAGCCGGGCCCGCACCGCCCGCTCGGCCGAGATCCTCGAGGACTATACCGAGCTCATCGCCGACCTTCTGAACGCGCATGGAGAGGCGCGGGTCACCGATATCGCCCGGCGCCTCGGCGTCACCCATCCCACCGCCACCAAGGCGCTGGCGCGGCTGAAACGCGAGGGGCTGGTGACCTCCCGCCCCTATCGCGGCGTCTTCCTCACCGAGGCGGGGGCGCAGATGGCGGAGCGGGTGCGGGCGCGGCACCGGCTGGTGGTGGATTTCCTCATTGCCGTGGGGGTGCCGCGCGAGGCGGCGGAAACCGACGCCGAGGGCATGGAGCATTATGTCTCCGACCGGACGCTCAGCGCCTTCCGCCGCTTCCTGAAGGCGAAGGCCTGAGCGCCGGAAGGCCGCCGGACGCGGCCGCCTGCCGCCTCAGAACGGGTTCACATAATTGAGCCACGCGGTCTGCCGCAGCAGGATGCGGCGAATGATGTGGGTCGGCTTCACGTGCGCCGTGAAGATGGCGGCCGTGCCGACGCTGCCCGCCGGCAGCCGTTCGGCCAGCTCCGGCGCGTCGAGCTTCACCCGCACCGCGAACGGGGCCGCCTGGAAATCGGCGGGCGCGAAGGCCGAGCCCGAGGGCGCGAGCAACCCCGGCGCGATGGCCGGGAGGACCTGCTCCACCGTGCCGCCCGCCACCACGCCGGGCAGGAACTTGAAGGTCACTTCCACCTTCTGGCCCGGCTCCACATAGCGCGCGGTGTTCTGGGTCAGCTCGACCACCACCACCGTCTCCGAGGCGTCGATGAAGGCCATGACCGGCGCCAGCGGCAGCGCCGCCACCCGCGCGCCCTTGCGCAGGGTGACGTTGGTGACGAAGCCGTCGGAGGGCGCCCGCACCGTGGTCTTGTCGAGGTTCCACTGGGCGGCTTCGATCTGGCCCTTGAGCTGGTCCACCTCGGCCTGGCGCTGCTGCACGTTGAACTCGGGCGTCGCCTGCTTCTGGGCGAGCTGGGTCATCTGGTCGAGCCGGAGCTGGGCGAGCTGGAGCTGGGCATCGAGGGACTTGAGCTGCGCCTCATACGGTGTGGGGTCGATGCGGAACAGCACGTCGCCGGCCTTCAGCGGCGCATTGGGGACGACGGGCACGTCCACCACCTCGCCGGCCACATTGGGCACGATGGCCACCGACTGGCGGCCGACGAGGGCCGGTCCGGACGGCGCGCCCCAGGTCATGGGAATGAAGAAGCCCACCAGCAGCAGGCACAGCACCAGGATGGGCGAGAGCTTCCAGAACAGGTTGAGCCGGATCACCCGGAGCCAGACCAGCGCCGCCAGCAGCGCGATGTAGGCGTTCAGCAGGACGACGATCACGGCGTGGCCTCCCGCTGCGGGGCGGCGTCAGCTTCCGCCGCGGGGGCGCGCCGCGGCACGTCCACATACGCCCAGATGAAGGCCAGCGGCCAGAAGACGAAGCCGAACAACGCGGTCACCCAGCCGGCGACGGAGACCGCTTCGGCCCAGGGGTGGTGCCGCTTGCGCGCCACATGGCCGGGCGCCATGGCGAGGAGCGCGACAACGGCGAGCATCGAGGCGAGGGCGATGAGGAGGACGATACCGGCGAAAATATCCAGGAACGACACGAAGGCCTCCCTTCCATTTCAGCTCCGCGGTCGGCCTCGGGCGTGCGATGCGTTTCCGCAAGGATACGCCGCTATGCCCGATTTTTCTGCATATTGCCACAGATCGCAGCTTCCCGCGGCCATCGGTGTCGCGAACGGGACAACA
>JAFIHR010000183.1 GCA_017849325.1 Xanthobacter autotrophicus
CTGGTGAGCACGGTGCGCCCGCCATCGGCGATGCCTTCCACCGCGGCCGGCACATGGGTCACGCCGTGGCGCGCGAAGAAGCCGGCGAGCGGCACCTTCAGGTCGTCGCCGGACCTCAGCCCGGCGGGCACCCAGATGAGGCTCGGCAGATAGATCAGCTCGTCACGCGGCGACACCACAATGATGTCCGCCTGAACGTTCTGCCGCCTGAGCTCGCGGATGGCGGTGAGCGCCGCGAAGCCCGAGCCCAGGATGACGATGCGCGGTAAGGCGCTCATGCCGCTCTCCCTCGTACGTGTCACAGAAAGCTTCTTCCCGCGAAGCAGAGGCCGTTCGCGGGAGGAAGGCATGGCGAATTGTCAATCGGTGGCGTCACTCGGCCGCCTTGAGGTGGGCGCCGCGCGCGCCCGCCGCCTGCTCGGTGGGGCCGAAATCGCCATCCACATCGGTGCCGAGATCGGACTTCCACGGCCGCCAGCGCTCCAGCGCCACCAGCGCGACGACCAGCACGGCGGCAAATCCCAGCGCCAGCACCTCGTAGGAGATGCCGGTCAGCTCCACGAAGGTCAGCTTGCCGGGCCCGCCGGTGAGCAGCATCGGCCGCAGGGTGGGCTCCAGATAGGAGAAGGCCATGGCCCCGGCGAGGCCGCCCACCAGGGTGAACAGGGCATCGCGATAGCCCACCCCGATCTGGGCGAGGACGGTGCCCGGGCAGGCACCCGCGAGCGCGATGCCGGCGCCCAGGATGAGGCCGCCCACCACGTCCGCCGTATAGAAGGTGGCCTTCGGCGCGAGCTTGATGAGGCCGAGGCCGTGCATCGCCGCCAGCACCACCGCGCCGGTGGCGACCGCGGTGAGGAACACCTTCAGCATGGTGAAGTTTCGCAGCTGCATCTGGCCGACGATCATGCCGGCCTCGAACACCCGCGACTTCTCCAGCGCGATGCCGAAGACCATGCCCATGACGAGGCCGATGAGGATGGAAGACAGAAGCGACATGGCGAATTCCTCCTGATCTCAGGCGCGCTCAGATGCGGCGCAGCACGAGGACGGCGGTGGCGATGCCACCCACGAACATGAAGGCGACGGCGATGGTGGAGGACACGGCGAGCTGCGCCATGCCGGAGATGCCGTGGCCGGAGGTGCAGCCATCGGCGAGGCGGGCGCCGAACAGCATGATGAAGCCGGCGAGGAAGGCGACGGCGTACCGCACCACGGGGCTCGGCGTGCCGAGGGCCCGCGACCAGATGGGCGAGACGGGCTTGCGCGACGCCCCCGAGAGCTTCATGGACAGGAAGGCGCCGAGCGCGATGCCCACCACCAGGGCCACCTGCCACCAGTTCTTGCCGGTGAGGGCCATGTGCTTGCCCACGTAATCGATCTGGCTCACCGCCGGATCCACCACCGCGGCGAGATAGCCGCCCACGGTGACATAAGACGACGAGGCGCCGAGCGCGGTGCTGATGAGCAGGAAGGCGGGAATCTGCAGCAGGCCGATGAGGACGCCGGCCACATAGGGCGACCACGCCTTTTGACGAAGGGAACAGGCGTTCATGGGTGTTCTCCCGAGGATGGGGCTCCGGCGCCGGCGCTCCGGCCCTGGCACGATGGCGGCGCGGGCGCGGTGGGCAGGGCCCTCGTTCATACATTCGCACTTATTAAATTAAATGTACTGAATGTTTTGGCAAGAGGGCGTTGACGCTGCGTCGCACAACGCGCTCCGCCCGCCACCACCGAGGGGACCAGCAGGCCATGGAGCAGGAAAAATCGCAGGCGGACGTTGCCCATACGCCCAATCGCATCCCCTGGCCGCCGCTCCTCTATGGCGCGGCGCTGATCGGCGGCCTGCTCCTGGGCCGGCTCGCGCCGCTGCCCTGGCCCGCCGTGCTCGACATCCTGCCGGCGCGCATGGTTGGGGCGGGGCTGGCGCTGGTGGGGGTCGGTCTCGATCTCTCGGCGCTGGCGACGCTCTATCGCGCCCACACCAATGTGCTGCCCCATCGCGCCGCCGACCGGCTGATCACCCACGGGCCGTTCGCGCTGTCACGCAATCCCATCTATCTCGGCAACACGCTGCTGCTGACCGGGCTCGGCATCGCCCTCGGCAACGCCTGGCTGCTGGCGGGAGCGCTCCTCGCGGCGCTCGCCACCCATCACCTCGCCATCCTGCGCGAGGAAGCGCACCTCCAGGCGAAGTTCGGCGCGGCCTTCGAGGCCTACAGGTCCCGCGTGCCGCGCTGGTTCATCCGGTGAGACGCCCTACTCCGCCGCGTTCCGCCGGGCCGGGTCGTAATTGAGGATGGGGGCGAGCCAGCGCTCCGCTTCCGCCACGCTCCAGCCCTTGCGCAGGGCGTAGTCCTCCACCTGGTCGCGCTCGATGCGCCCGACGCCGAAATAGGCGCTCGCCGGGTGCGAGAGATAGAGCCCCGACACCGACGCGCCCGGCCACATGGCATAGCTCTCGGTAAGGCGGACGCCGGTCATCTCGGGCGCGTCGAGCAGGGTGAAGAGTGCGGCCTTCTCCGTATGGTCGGGCTGGGCCGGATAGCCCGGGGCCGGGCGGATGCCGCGATAGCGCTCGGCGATGAGATCGTCGTTGGAGAGCGCCTCGTCGCGGGCATAGCCCCAGAAGGTGGTGCGCACCCGCTGGTGCATGCGCTCGGCGAAGGCCTCCGCGAGGCGGTCGCACAGGGCCTTGAAGAGGATGGACGAATAATCGTCGTTGGCGGCCTTGAACGCCGCCACCTTCTCCTCCTCGCCGATCCCCGCCGTGACCACGAAGCCGCCGACGTAATCGGCGACGCCCGTGTCCATCGGCGCCACGAAATCCGCCAACGCGAGGTTCGCCTTGCCTTCGCGCCGCGCCAGCTGCTGGCGCAGGGTGTGGAAGGTGGCGAGCGGATTGGCCCGGGTGTCGTCGCGGAACAGCACGATGTCGTCGCCGACCGAATTGGCCGGCCAGAAGCCAATGACCGCCCGTGCCGTCACCCATTTCTCGGCGATGATGTGGTTCAGCATGGCCCGCGCGTCGGCATGCAGCGTGCGCGCGGACGGCCCCATCTTGGGATCGTCGAGGATCGCCGGATAGCGCCCGTTGAGCTCCCAGGACTGGAAGAAGGGTGTCCAGTCGATGAACGGCACGAGATCGGCAAGGCTGTAGTCCGCGAACACCTCGATGCCCTGGAAGGCGGGCTTCGGCGGCACGTAGGAGGAGAAGTCGAGCCGCAGGGCGTTGTCCCGCGCCCTGGCCAGCGGCAGGCGCTGCTTGTTGGCGTCGGCGCGGGCGTGGGCCTCGGCGAGCTTCTCGTACTCGGCGCGGATGTCGGCCACATAGCCGCCGCGCGTTTCGGTGTTGAGGAGGCTGGAGACCACGCCCACCGCGCGGCTCGCATCGGTGACATAGACCGCCTGCCCGCGCTCGTAGCGCGGCGCGATCTTCACCGCGGTGTGCACCCGCGAGGTGGTCGCCCCGCCGATGAGGAGCGGCACGGAAAAGCCCTCGCGCTCCATCTCGGCGGCGACGTTCACCATCTCGTCGAGCGACGGCGTGATGAGGCCGGAGAGGCCGATCACGTCCACCTTCTCGGCCTTGGCCGTCTCCAGGATGCGCGCCGCCGGCACCATCACGCCGAGGTCGATCACCTCGTAATTGTTGCACTGGAGCACGACGCCCACGATGTTCTTGCCGATGTCGTGGACATCGCCCTTCACGGTGGCCATCAGGATCTTGCCGGCGGACGACGCCGCGGTGACGCCCATCTCCGCCTTTTCCTTCTCCATGAAGGGCATGAGATAGGCCACCGCCTGCTTCATCACGCGGGCCGACTTCACCACCTGGGGCAGGAACATCTTGCCCGAGCCGAACAGGTCGCCCACCACGTTCATGCCGGCCATCAGCGGGCCTTCGATGACGTGGAGCGGGCGGGCGGCTTGCTGCCGCGCCTCCTCGGTGTCCTGCTCCACATAATCGGTGATGCCGTTGACCAGGGCGTGCTCCAGGCGCTTCTCCACCGGCCAGGTGCGCCAGGTGAGATCGGCTTCCTTCTTCTCCTTGCCCTGTCCGCGGAATTCCTCGGCGAGCGCGAGCAGACGCTCGGTGGCGTCCGCGCGGCGGTTCAGCACCACGTCCTCGCAGGCTTCCTTCAGGCGCGGCTCGATCTCGTCATAGACCGCGAGCTGGCCGGCATTGACGATGCCCATGTCCATGCCCGCCGCGATGGCGTGATAGAGGAACACCGCGTGCATGGCCTCGCGCACCGGCTCGTTGCCGCGGAACGAGAAGGAGAGGTTCGACACGCCGCCGGAGATGTGGGCGTAGGGCAGGCCCTGCCTGATCCAGCGCGCCGCCTCGATGAAGGCGACGCCATAGCCCGCATGCTCCTCGATGCCGGTGGCCACGGCGAACACATTGGGATCGAAGATGATGTCCTCGGGCGGAAAGCCCATGCCGGTCAGGATCTTGTAGGCGCGCTCGCAGATCTGCGTCTTGCGGGCGAAGCTGTCCGCCTGCCCGTCCTCGTCGAAGGCCATCACCACCACGGCGGCGCCATAGCGGCGCACGAGCCGGGCCTTCTCGCGGAATGCCGCCTCGCCTTCCTTCAGCGAGATGGAATTGACGATGCCCTTGCCCTGGAGGCGCTTCAGCCCCTGCTCGATGATCTCCCACTTGGACGAATCCACCATCACCGGCACGCGGGCGATGTCCGGCTCGGCGGCGACGAGGTTGAGGAAGGTGACCATGGCGGCCTCGCTGTCGAGCAGGCCCTCGTCCATGTTGATGTCGATCACCTGGGCACCGCTCTCCACCTGGTCGCGCGCCACCGCCAGCGCGGCGGGGAAATCGCCATTGGTGATGAGCTTCCTGAAGCGGGCCGAGCCGGTGACGTTGGTGCGCTCGCCCACGTTCACGAAGGGGATCTGAGGCGTCAGCTCGAACGGCTCGAGGCCCGAGAGGCGCAGCCGCGGCTCCAGCACCGGCACGGCGCGCGGCGCCTTGTCCTTCACCGCCCCGGCGATAGCGCGGATATGGGCGGGCGTGGTGCCGCAGCAGCCGCCCACCACGTTCACGAGGCCGGAGGCGGCGAACTCGCCCACCAGTTCCGCCATGGCCTCGGGGCTCTCGTCATAAAGGCCGAACTCGTTGGGCAGGCCCGCATTGGGATAGGCGCACACCAGCGTGTCCGCCACCCGGCCGATCTCGGCGATATGGGCGCGCATCTCCTTCGCCCCCAGGGCGCAGTTGAGTCCGATGGAGAAGGGCTCGGCGTGGCGCAGGGAATACCAGAAGGCGGTGGGCGTCTGGCCTGACAGGGTGCGGCCGGAGAGGTCCGTGATGGTGCCGGAGATCATCACCGGCAGGCGCACGTCGAGCTCGTCGAACAACCCCTCGATGGCGAACAGCGCCGCCTTGGCGTTCAGCGTGTCGAAGATGGTCTCCACCAGCAGGATATCCGCCCCGCCTTCGATGAGGCCGCGGGCCTGCTCGCCATAGGCCTTGGCGAGATCGTCGAAGGTGACCGCCCTAAAGCCCGGGTCGTTCACGTCCGGCGAGATGGAGGCGGTGCGGTTGGTGGGGCCGAAGGCGCCGGCGACGAAGCGGCGGCGGCCGTCCTTCGCCTCGGCGAGCTTGGCCGCCTCCTTGGCGAGGCGCGCGCTCTCGAAGTTCAGCTCGTGGACCAGCGCCTCCATGCCGTAGTCCGCCTGGGCGATGGACGTGCCGGAGAAGGTGTTGGTCTCGACGATATCCGCGCCGGCCATGAAATATTCGAGGTGGATGGCGCGCACCGCATCGGGCTGGGTGAGGCTCAGGAGGTCGTTGTTGCCACGCACGTCGCGGTGCCAGTCCTTGAAGCGGGTGCCGCGATAGCCGGCCTCGTCCAGCTTCAGGGCCTGGATCATGGTGCCCATGGCGCCGTCGAGCACCAGGATGCGCTCGCTCGCGGCCGCCTTCAGGGCGGAAAGGGTATCGGTCTTGGACATCTGGACACTCTCATGCCCGGCCGGATGACGCATGGCCCGGGCGACAACGGATGGGGCCGGGCGGAGCCGGCGGAAAATCAGAAGGGGGCGGCCTCTGAAGGGCGCCCCCCCGTCAGACGGCCACCGCCTGCGCCGCCTCCCCCGCCGTGGGCCTGAGCCCCAGCAGGTGGCAGATGGCATAGACCAGATCGGCCCGGTTCAAGGTATAGAAGTGGATTTCCGTGACGCCGCGATCAACCAGATCCATCACCTGCTCGGCGGCCACCGCGGCGGCGATGAGCTTGCGCGTCTCCGGATCGTTGTCGAGCCCCTCGAAGCGCTTGAGCAGCCAGGCGGGAACGCTCGCCCCGGTCCGGGTGGCGAAGCTCGCGGCCTGCTTGAAATTGGTCACCGGCAGGATGCCCGGCACGATGGGGATGTCGATCCCCTTCGCCCGCACCTTGTCGAGATAGCGGAAATAGACGTCGTTCTCGAAGAAGAACTGGGTCATGGCGCGGCTGGCGCCGGCTGCCACCTTTTCCTTCAGATAGCCGATATCCTCGTCGAGGCTCGCGCTCTCCGGATGCTTCTCCGGATAGGCGGAAACGGAAATCTCGAAATCCCCCAGCGCCCGGATCCCGGCCACGAGATCGCAGGCATGGGCATAGCCTTCCGGATGCGGCACATAAGGCGTGCCCGGCCCCGCCATGGGGTCGCCACGCAGCGCCACGATGTGGCGGATGCCCGCCGCGCCATAGGCCTTGACCACCTCGTCCACCTCGGCCCGGCTCGCGCCTACGCAGGTGAGGTGCGCGGCGGGGTGAAGATCGGTCTCCTGCGCGATGCGCGCCACGGTGGCGTGGGTGCGCTCGCGGGTGGAGCCGCCGGCGCCGTAGGTCACCGAGACGAACTCGGGATGGAGCGGCGCCAGCCGGTGGATGGAGGCCCACAGGGTCTTTTCCATCTCCTCGGTCTTGGGCGGGAAGAATTCGAACGAAACGCGGACCGGCGCCGCATCGGGCGCGCGGGTCGCCCGCACGGGCGCAATCATCAGGCCACCTCTCTCTGGACACCGGCCATGGCGATGCGCGGATCCTCCGCCAGCCAAAGGGACACGGTGAGCGCGGATTGCTCTGCCCCGCCTGCCCCGCCGCCGGGGGCGAGGCTGCGGTAGGCGCGCGGCTCGAGGCCGGCCTGCACCAGCCAGGCTTCCACCTGATCGCGGGCGAAGCCTAGCCGGCGGTGCGCATGCTCCTCGCGCAGGAACTCAAGGTCATGGGGGGCAAAATCCACCACCAGCAGGCGCCCGCCGGGGCGCAGCACCCGCGCCGCCTCGGCGATGGCGCGCCCGGCGTCGTCGAGGAAGTGCAGCACCTGGTGGATGATCACCGCGTCGAAGCTGTCGCGCGGGGCGGGGATGGCATAGATGTCGCCCTGCCGCACCGTGCAGTTGCGGATGCCCGCGGCATCGAGATGGGCGCGCGCCACCCCCAGCATGTCGGGCGACTGGTCGAGGCCGATGCCGCGCACGATGTCAGGGGCGAACAGCTCCAGCATGCGGCCGGTGCCGGTGCCGAGGTCGAGCAGCGAATCGATGCGCTTGCCGGCGAGCGCCTCGCGCACCGCCTCCTCCACCGCCGCCTCGGGCACATGGAGGCTGCGGATCCGGTCCCATTCGCGCGCGTGCGCGGAGAAGTAAGCCTGCGCCGCCTCCACGCGCGCGGCCCGCACCGCCCCCAGCCGCTCGCGGTCACGCGCCAGCACCGGATCGTCGCGATCCATCAGGCCGAGAAGGCGCGCGGCCAGTGCCGCCCCCGGGCCCTCCAGGGCGCGGCGGTAGAAGATCCAGCTCGCCTCGCGATGGCGCTCCACCAGCCCGGCATCGGCAAGCAGCTTGAGATGACGGGAGATGCGCGGCTGGGACTGGCCCAGGATGGCGGTAAGGTCGGAAACCGTCAGCTCCGCCTCGCCGAGCACCGCGACGAGCCGGAGGCGCGTGTCCTCCCCCGCGGCCTTGAGGCCATCGAGCAGCTGGCTGAACGTGGCGCGCGGCGCCTCGGAATCGTAAGACATAAAGATATGCTTATATCTTTGCCAGCCAGAGGGCAAGCCGGTTCGCGGACCGTCCGACGGGGTGCGCGCCGCCCCTGCCGCCGGAGCCGGAGCGCCTCCGCCGCGCCGCCACGGGGAGGCCTCCACAAAGAAGCCTTAAACAGGCCCCCGCGCCTACCCGCCCGCCAGCCAACCGCGGCGCCATGCAGATCACAATATCCGGCAATGCACTTTCGCGCATTGCGCCCCCAAGGGGGGAAAGATAAAGCCGTCGCAGGCTTCGTTAAACCCACCGCCGTCCGCGACGGAGCCGGTCATTTCCCCTGGGCGTGAGCTGAGCAGATTTTGCGGGGGACGTTTCCAATTTCGTCACGTTTCAGGGTTAACACCGATCCCATGACGCTGCGCGACCAACTCCTTCTCGCCGCCCTCGGCGCGAGCCTCCTTTCCGCTCCCGCCTTCGCTCAGGGGGCGGGCAGCCCCAATTACAGCCTCCCCGGCA
>JAFIHR010000184.1 GCA_017849325.1 Xanthobacter autotrophicus
ACCCGCGGCATGCGCGGCGCGCGGGGACGCTGGCCCTGCGGCGGAATGTAGGGGGCGAACTCGTCGTCCATCGGCGCGGGCGGCGCTTCCGGCTGCTCGGGCTCGGCGAAGAAGGACGGCTTGGGCGCGGCCTGGCGGATGGTCACGTCGTCGATGGCCACCGGACGCGCCGGCTCCGGCTCGGGGGCGAAGCCCGGCTCGGACCGGCCGGCCGGGGTGCCGGGAACCGGCGGCGCCACGCCGTCGAGGCCGATGAGATCCTCGGCCGAGATGGATTCCACCGCGCTGCGGATCTGCGCCTCGCGGGTCGCCTCCACGGCGGCGCGGCCGGCGTTGGACATCTTGCGGCCCTGCAGCTCGGGGAAGCGGTCCACCGCGCTCGGGATCTGCTCGGGGATCACCGCCGGATCGATCCCGGTGGCCACCACCGACACCCGGATGATGCCGTCGAGCTGCTCGTCGAAGGTGGCGCCGAGGATGATGTTGGCGTCCGGATCCACTTCCTCGCGGATGCGGGTCGCCGCCTCGTCCACCTCGAACAGGGTGAGGTCCTTGCCGCCGGTGATGGAGATGAGCAGGCCGCCGGCCCCGCGCATGGAGATCTCGTCCAGCAGCGGATTGGCGATGGCGGCCTCGGCGGCCTGGATGGCGCGCTTGTCGCCGGAGGCCTCGCCGGTGCCCATCATCGCCTTGCCCATGTCGCGCATCACGGCGCGCACGTCGGCGAAGTCGAGGTTGATGAGGCCTTCCTTCACCATCAGGTCGGTGATGCAGGCGACGCCCGAATAGAGCACCTGGTCCGCCATGGCGAAGGCGTCGGCGAAGGTGGTCTTCTCGTTGGCCACCCGGAACAGGTTCTGGTTGGGGATGACGATGAGGGTATCGACGCTCTTCTGCAGCTCGCCGATGCCGTGCTCGGCGACGCGCATGCGCCGCTGGCCCTCGAAGTGGAAGGGCTTGGTCACCACGCCCACGGTCAGGATGCCGAGCTCGCGGGCGGCGCGGGCCACCACCGGGGCGGCGCCGGTGCCGGTGCCGCCGCCCATGCCGGCGGTGATGAACACCATGTGCGAGCCGGAGAGGTGATCGCGGATCTCGTCGAGCACCTCCTCGGCGGCGGCGCGGCCGATCTCCGGCTGGGAGCCGGCGCCGAGGCCCTCGGTCACCGCTACGCCCATCTGCACCACCCGGTCCGCCTTAGTGAGGCTGAGCGCCTGGGCGTCGGTGTTGGCCACCACGAACTCAACGCCGGTCAGCCCGGCGGTGATCATGTTGTTGACGGCGTTGCCGCCAGCACCGCCCACGCCGAACACCGTGATCCGGGGACGAAGCTCTCGAATATCGGGCATCTGAAGATTGATGGTCATGCTCTTGCTCCGTCGAACCCGTCGGGCTCCCGCGCGCCGCCGCGAATCCTGTGTGTGTTCAAGGTAAGGGGGATTTGGTTAACCATGTCTAAAAGCTGTCGCGCAGCCAGCGTCCGACGCGGCCGAAATAGCCCGCGCCTTCCGCTCCCGCGGCCTGCCGGCGGCGCGGCTCGAAATGTTCGAGCCCGGCCACCTGGGGGTAGATGAGCAACCCGGCGGTGACGGCGAAGGCCGCGCCCCGCGCTGCTTCCGGCAGCCGCGAGACGCCGAGCGGGCGGCCGATGCGCACCTGCGGCCCGATCACCTTGGTGCAGAGGTCGGCGAGGCCCTGAAGCTGCGCCGCCCCGCCGGTGAGCACGATGCGCCGGCCGGCGTCGCCGGCATGGCCGGAGGCTTTGAGCCGGTCGCGAATCAGTTCGACGATCTCTTCCGCCCGGGGCCGGACGATGGTGACGAGGCGCGACTTCGGCACCATGTGCGGCTGGTCGCGCTTGTCGCCGGAGAGCGGGGGAACGGTGAGCATGTCATGGTCGTCGGAGGAGACCGCCACCACCGAGCCGTGCAGCGCCTTCAGGCGCTCGGCATCGGAGAGGCGCGCCGGCAGGCCGCGGGCCACGTCGTTGGTGACGTGCATGCCGCCGAGCGCCACCCCGTCCACATGGACGCAGTGCCCGCCCGCCACCACGGCGAAGGTGGTGGTGCCCGCCCCCATGTCGATGAGGGTGACGCCCAGCTCCATCTCGTCGTCGGTGAGGGAGGACAGCGCCGCCGCATAGGGCGCCGCCACCATGGCCTCGATGGAGAGGTGGCAGCGCTCCACGCACAGCACCAGATTTTTCAGCGCCGTGAGGTCGGCGGTGATGACGTGCATGTCCACGCCGAGCTCGCGCCCGAGCATGCCGCACGGCTCGCCGATGCCGCGCCGGCCGTCGAGGGAATAGCCCACCGGCAGAGCGTGCATCACCGCGCGCCCGTCGCCCACCGCATAAGTGGAGGCGGCCTCCAGCACCCGGCGGATGTCGAATTCCTCCACCGAGGGCGCGGTCAGGCGCACCGCCGCCTCATAGTGGCGCGAGGCGAGGCGTCCGCCGGACACCCCCACCACCACCGAGGCGATCTGCACGCCCGAGGCGCGCTCGGCCATGTCCACCGCCTGGCGGATGGCGAGCTCCGCCTTCGCCATGTCCACCACCACGCCGCCCTTGATGCCGTGGGCGCGGGTGTGGCCGATGCCGAGCACGTCGACCGAATGGGTGCGCCGGCCGAGCACGTCGGACGTGGCGCGGGGCTTCAGCCGGGCGATGGCGCACACCACCTTGCTGGTGCCAATGTCGAGCACGCCGACGATGCCGCTCTTCTTCGGCGGCAGCGGCCGCATCTTCGGCGCGAAGCCCTGGGTGAGCCTGTGCCTCATGCGGCGCCTCCCTTCTTCGCCTTGGCCTTGTCCTTGAGCATCTGCGCCCGCGCGTCGGCGGCGGCCTGCGACAGGCGCACCACCACCCGGCCGGGCAGGCGCAGATCCACGATGGTGATGTCGCGCGAGAGCAGCTTCTTGGAGCGGTCGAGATCCATCAGCTCGGCGAGCGCGCCGTCGAGCCCGTCCTCGGGCAGGCGCACGTCGATGCCGTTGCGCATCTTCAGCGTCCAGCGCCGGTCGGCCACGCGGATGGCGGCGCGCACCTGGGAGGCCAGCTCCGGCCGCCGGGCGAGCGCCTCGACGATCTCCACCACGTGGGTCTCGGCCCCGTCGCCCACCACGATGGGCAGGCTCACATAGCGCGAATCATCGGAATAGGGGGCGATCGGGATGCCGTCGCGGGCGATCACCTTGATCTCGCCATTGATCTGCCAGAGCGCGAACGCCTGCCGCTCCACCACCTCGATGTCGATGCGGTCGGGATAGAGCTTGCGCACGCTGGCCGACTGGATCCACGGCATGGCCTCCAGCTTGCGGCGCACCTCGTCGGCGTCGATCAGCAGCGTGGAGGTTGTGCCCTTGATGCCGGCGACCCGCAGGATCTCCGCAGGGCTGACGTGATTCTGGCCGGAGAGGTTCACCTTGGCCACCTTGAAGCCGGCGACGTTGGCCGCCGCATCGCCGAGGTCGCGGCCGATCTCGCGGGCCGCTTCCGCGTGGCCGCCGATCACCGTGCCGTAGGCGACGAAGCCGCCGATGACGAAGAGGGACAGCAGGCTGGCGCTGCGCCGCCCGATGCGCGAGGCGGTCAGCGCCACCGAAATCCGGCGCAGCAGAAGCGCCAGGCGGCTCGCCGGGCGGGGGGTTTCAGGAAGGCGCTTGTGGCGGCCCGGCGGCGGCAGGGCCGGCCGCGACCGGGCCGGGCCCGGTTTCGACGCTCTCAGCGTTCCAGCGACGCGTCCTCCACCATCCATGTCACAAGCTCACCGAATGAAATGCCCTGAAAGGCCGCCAGGTCGGGCACCAGCGAGGTCTCGGTCATGCCGGGCTGGGTGTTGACCTCGAGGCAGATCAGGCCGGAGCCGTCCGCCTTCGTGTCGTCGTACCGGAAATCCGATCGCGAAACCCCCCGACACCCGAGCGCTCGGTGTGCCGCGACGCTCAGCATCTCAACCCGTTGGTAAATTTCGGGTAAAATGCGCGCCGGAAGGATGTGGCGGGAGCCGCCGGGCGCATACTTGCTTTCGTAATCGTAAAACGGCTGGGTCGCCTCGATCTCGATGACGCCCAGGGGCCTGTCGCCCATCACCGCGCAGGTCAGCTCCAGGCCGGGAATGAATTTCTCCGCGAGAAGACTTTCGCCGAACGACCAGTCTTCCCGGCTGAGCTCCTGCGGCGGGTGGGCCTGATCCTCGCGCACGATGAAGACACCGACGCTGGAGCCTTCCGCCACCGGCTTCAACACATAGGGCGGCGCCATCACATGCGCCTTTGCCGCCTCGGCGCGGGTGACGACGCGGCCTTCCGCCACGGGGATACCCGCCGCGGCCAGCATGACGCGGGCCTGCCCCTTGTCCATCGCCAGCGCCGAGGACAGCACGCCCGAATGGGAATAGGGGATGCGCAGGATCTCCAGGATGCCCTGGATGGTGCCGTCCTCGCCGGGGTGGCCGTGCAGCACGTTGAGCGCCACGTCGGGCGTGAGGCGGGCGAGCACCTCGGCCACGTCGCGGCCCACGTCCACCGGCGTGACGCGGTAGCCCTTCTCGGTGAGCGCGGCGGCGCACGCGGCGCCAGATCTCAGCGAGACCTCCCGCTCCGAGGACCAGCCGCCCATGAGCACCGCGACGTGTTTCGACATAGCTTCGTTCCTGCTTTGATGCGGCCGAGGGCGTGCGCGATCGGGCCGTGGGCGAAGGCAAACAGCGGAAGAAGACTCGCCGGTTTGCCTTGCGCCTTTCCTAACGGGAAAGCGGGCGGCCGATGCGCTTGATTTCCCATTCGAGCACAACGCCCGTGGCCGCCTTCACCCGGCGCCGCACCTCTTCCCCGAGCCCCTCGATCTCCGCTGCGGTGGCGCCGCCGAGATTGATGAGGAAGTTGGTGTGCAGCTCGGAGACCTGCGCCCGGCCCAGGGTGAAGCCCCGGCAGCCGGCGGCATCTACCAGCTTCCAGGCGCTGGTGCCCTCGGGATTCTTGAAGGTGGAGCCGCCGGTGCGGCTCTTGATCGGCTGGGTGGCCTCGCGGCTCTCGGTGATCTTGGCCATCTCGGCGGCGATCACCTGCGGGTCGCCGGGGGTGCCCTCGAACTCGGCGCGGGTGAAGATCACGTCGTCCGGCACGGCGCAGTGGCGATAGGTGAAGCCCATTTCGGCATTGGAGAAGCTCACCTTCTCGCCGGCGCGGGTGACGCCAAAGGCGCGGGCGAGCACGTCCTTCACCTCGCCGCCATAGGCGCCGCCGTTCATGCGCAGCGCCCCGCCCACCGCGCCGGGAATGCCGCGCAGGAAGGAGAAGCCGGCAAGGCCCGCATCGGCCGCCGCCCGCGCCACCTTCACGTCGGGCACGCCGGCGCCGGCGGTGATGCGGGTGCCGTCCACCACCACATCGGTGAAGCCCCGGCCGAGGCGGATCACCAGCCCTTCCACCCCGCCATCGCGCACGATGAGGTTGGAGCCGAGGCCGATCACCGTCACCGGGACGTCGGCCGGAAGCCGGGCCAGCAGGTAGGCAAGGTCGTCCTCGTCGGCCGGCTGGAACAGCGCCTGCGCCGGCCCGCCCACGCGGAACCAGGTGTAGCCGGCGAGCGGCGCATTGGCCTCAAGGCTGCCGCGCAGCTCCGGGCAGGCGGCCTTCAGCGCGCCGACGATGTCCGCGAAGGCCGGCACCTGATCGGACTGCTCTTTTTCGGCCGCGCTCATGGGTCTCGTCCGTTCCGTCGGTTCCGCGCCGGTCACCGCCCGCCGGATCGGGAAGCGGCGGCGCACTCCGGCGCGCGGGCTGCCTCTCCCACAGGAATGCGTCGAGGGCAAGCCGCGCCGCGGCCCCATGGCGCGGCCTCGTGATGACGCCGGCCCGCGCGGCGTGGCATCATGGGCGCTCTCCCCCGTTTCGCCTGGAGCTGCCCCCATGAGCGAAGACACGCCCCTCAGCCC
>JAFIHR010000185.1 GCA_017849325.1 Xanthobacter autotrophicus
GCCAGCCGCTGCTCGCCGAACTGCTCCTCGTCGGCGTTGATGGCGTCGGTCATGCCGTCGGTGAAGACGAACAGCCGGTCGCCGGCGCCGAGGGCGAGCCGCTCCGAGCGGAAGGTGGCCTGGTCATAGACCGCCAGCGCCATGCTGGAGACCACGGGGACCTCGAGCGAGCAGTCGGCGCGCAGCAGCAGGCAGTTGCCGTGGCCGCAGTTGCAATAGTCGAGCACCCCGGTCTTCAGGTCGAGCACGCCGCAGAACAGGGTGACGAACATGCTCTCGCTGTTGGTGGCGCACAGAAGCTCGTTGACGATGGTCACCGCCCGCGCGAGGTCGCGCTCGTGGCGCAGCACGTAGCGCAGCGCCGTCTGGGTGGCGCTCATGAACAGCGAGGCCGGCACCCCCTTGCCGGAGACATCGCCGACGCAGAGCACGATGCGGTCGTCGGGCAGGACGAAGTAATCGTAGAAATCGCCGCCCACCTCCTGGGCCGGGCGCATCTCGGCGGCGATCTCCGCGCGCTCGTCGAGGATGCGCGCCTCCAGTGGCTCCGGCAGCATGGAGCGCTGGATCGCGGCGGCGCTCGCCATGTCCCGGCGATGGGCCTGGCGCACCATGATCTCCTCGGCGAGCCGGCGGAACGAGCCGGCGAAGCTGGCGAGCTCGGGCAGGGGATTGCGCAGGTCCTCCAGCAGCCGCATGTCGAAATTGTGCCGTTCCAGGGCATCGAGGGCGTTGCTGTAGAAGCCGATGGCGCGGTTGAAGGTCTCGAACCGTCGGCCGAGCTGGCGCATCACCGCCGAGAGGAAGCCGGGATGGGCATGGCCCGCCGCGATGAGGTCGGGCGCGGCGATGCGCACCGCCACCACCTCGCTCAGCGCCTTGACGTTGGCGGTGCGCGCCACCCCGGTGAAGGGGCCGATCTCGCCCACCACGGCGGGGGCCGCGGCGGTGGCGAGGGACACGTGGTCGTAGCCCGTGTCGATCCCCACCTCGACGGTGCCATCCACCAGGATGAGGGCGAAATCGCTCTCCTCGCCCTGCTGCACCAGAAATTCCCCCGGCGCGAAACTGACGCAGGTGCCGCGGGCGATGAGCGCCGCCAGCGCCTCGGTGGGCATCTCGCGGAAGATCTCGTGGCTGCCCACCAGAGCGGCGAGCGCGTTCGCCTCGGCGGGCGAGGGGCGCGCGGCAAGGGTCGCTGCCGAACCCCCGGTGGTGTCGCAAACTGTCATGAGATGTGATTAGCCCGCCTTGCATTTGCCCGCAAACGGCAAGATTGGGCCGAAATCGGGCGGAAGTCGGGGCAGGCGGAGCCCGGTAGCGCCGTCGGCCGGCCGCGCCCCTCAGCGGATCTTAAGGATCTGCGTCGCCTTCGACAGCACCGCGAACATCACCGCCGTGGACCAGCCGAACAGCAGCATGCCGTTGGCCGCGGCCATGGGGCCGAGCAGGCGCCAGTAGCGGTCCGGCTCGATGCTTCCGCCGATGGTGGTGAAGTTCACGAAGGCGAAATAATAAGCGTCGCCCGCCTCGGTCTCGCCGACCAGCGCATAGGCGATGGCCCAGACGCCCACCTGGACCAGGTGGGTGAGGGTCAAAAGGGCGCCGGTGGCGGCCATCACATAGATCAGAGCCCGCACCCGATGATGCCGCGTCAGGCGCCGGCCCACCCAGCGGGCGACGCGCATGACCCCGATGGTCGCCACCGCCTGGATCGCGATGGTCACCATGCTGACGAAGATGCCGAACAGAAACTGGCCGTGAAGGATCATGCGCCGCGAATTTCCTGGGCCCGGGATTTCAAAGTCATTGCCGAGACAGGCCGATCCCGCAACCCCGCGCGCCGGTCGCACGTCCTACAACATTGATCTTCGCGCCCGTGTGTGTATTTTGCATCGCAAAATCCGTCATCTGCGCGGGCCGAGGACGTCGGACCCGCATTTTCGTGCTGGACACCCATGAAGCTGCGCAACATCGCCATCATCGCCCACGTCGACCACGGCAAGACCACCCTGGTGGACGAGCTCCTCAAGCAGTCGGGCTCCTACCGCGAGAACCAGCGGGTGGCCGAGCGCGTGATGGATTCCAACGACCTGGAAAAGGAGCGCGGCATCACCATCCTCGCCAAGGCCACCTCGGTGGTCTGGAAGGACACGCGCATCAACATCGTCGACACCCCCGGCCACGCCGACTTCGGCGGCGAGGTGGAGCGCATCCTGAACATGGTGGACGGCGCCATCGTGCTGGTGGACGCCGCCGAGGGCCCCATGCCCCAGACCAAGTTCGTGGTGGGCAAGGCGCTGAAGGTGGGCCTGAAGCCCATCGTCGCCATCAACAAGGTGGACCGCGCCGACGCCCGCATCACCGAGGTGGTGAATGAGGTGTTCGACCTGTTCGCCGCGCTCGACGCCACCGACGAGCAGCTCGACTTCCCGATCCTCTACGGCTCCGGCCGCAACGGCTGGATGGCCGAGAGCCCGGAAGGCCCTTCCGACCAGGGCATGGCGCCTTTGTTCGACCTAGTGCTCAAGCACGTGCCCGAGCCCAACGTGAACGAGGGGCAGTTCCGCATGATCGGCACGCTGCTGGAGGCCAACCCCTTCCTCGGCCGCATGATCACCGGGCGCATCACCTCCGGCTCCCTCAAGCCGAACCAGCCGATCAAGGTGCTGGCGCAGGACGGCTCGCTGGTGGAGCAGGGCCGGGTGTCGAAGATCCTCGCCTTCCGCGGCCTTGAGCGCCAGCCGATCGAGGAAGGCGTGGCGGGCGACATCGTCGCCATCGCCGGCCTGTCCAAGGGCACGGTGGCCGATACCTTCTGCGCGCTTGAGGTGACCGAGCCGATGGCGGCCCAGCCCATCGACCCGCCCACCGTCACCATGTCGTTCATCGTCAACGATTCGCCCCTCGCCGGCACCGAGGGTGACAAGGTGACGAGCCGCGTCATCCGCGACCGCCTGTTCCGCGAGGCGGAAGGCAACGTGGCGCTCAAGATCGAGGAATCCACCGAGAAGGACTCCTTCTTCGTCTCCGGCCGGGGCGAGCTGCAGCTCGCGGTGCTGATCGAGACCATGCGCCGCGAGGGCTTCGAGCTGGCCGTGTCGCGGCCGCGCGTGGTGTTCCAGAAGGACGAGGCCACCGGCGCCACGCTGGAGCCCATCGAGGAAGTCCTCATCGACGTGGATGAGGAATATTCCGGCACCGTGGTGCAGAAGATGAGCGAGCGCCGCGCCGAGATGATCGAGATGCGCCCCTCCGGCGGCAACCGCCAGCGCCTCGTGTTCTACGCGCCCACCCGCGGCCTCATCGGCTACCAGTCGGAGCTGCTGACCGACACCCGCGGCACCGCCATCATGAACCGGCTGTTCCACGAATACGCCCCCTACAAGGGCGAGATCGCCGGCCGCACCAACGGCGTGCTCATCGCCAATGCGGCGGGCGAGGCGGTGGCCTACGCCCTGTGGAACCTGGAAGACCGCGGCCCGATGATGATCGAGCCCGGCTGGAAGGTGTACCAGGGCATGCTGATCGGCATCCACAACCGGGACAACGACCTGGAAGTGAACGTGCTGAAGGGCAAGCAGCTCACCAACATCCGCACCACCTCCAAGGACGAGGCGGTGCGTCTCACCCCGCCCATCCGCATGACGCTGGAGCGCGCCCTCGCCTGGATCCAGGACGACGAGCTGGTGGAGGTGACGCCGAAGTCCATCCGCCTGCGCAAGCGCCTGCTGGACCCCAACGACCGCAAGCGCGAGGAGCGCAAGCGCGAGACGGAGATGGCCTGACGCGGGGCTTCCCGCGTCACGCCCCGCAGAGCCATGGCAGAGTCCCCGTTCCATATCCGTCCGGCGCAGTCGCGCGACGACATCGACGCCATCCGCGCGATGGTCTCGACCTATGCCGCGTCCCTTGGCGTCGATCTGTCGTTCCAGGGGTTCGCGGCCGAGCTCGCGGACCTCGCGGGCCATTATGCGCCGCCGGCCGGCGCGCTGCTCATCGCCCGCGATCCGGGCGATGAGCCGCTCGGCTGCGTCGCCCTTCAGGCCCTGCCGCAGGCCGGCTGCTGCGAGATGAAGCGGCTCTACGTGGCGCCCGCGGGCCGTGGGCACGGCCTCGGCCGGGCGCTGGCCGAGGAGATCATCCGCCTTGCGCGGGAGGCGGGCTACCGGGACATGCGGCTCGACACGTTGCCGCCCATGGCGCCCGCCATCGCGCTCTACCGCGCCCTCGGCTTCGTGCCGATCCCGCCCTATTATGCCACGCCCCTGGCGGACACGCTGTTCTTCTCGCTGAAGCTCTGACCAGCGCGCAGGTCAGGCCGGCGTGACGCTCTGCGTCCCGCCGGCGACCAGCTCCATGGCGATGCGCCGGCGCACCTCCTCCTGTTTCTGCCGCACCAGGCCGTGCACCAGATAGACGTCGATGAGGAACCACACGACGCCGATCACCAGCAGGTAGGAAATGATCTGCAGCACGGCGCTGCCCGGCCGGCCGAGATAGAAGCGGTGGGCCGAGACGAGGCCCAGCGCCAGCCAGAAGATATAGGCCAGGGCCATGCTCGGCCCCTCGTTGGCGAGGCGCGCCTCGATATAGGTCTTCTGCGCAAGATCAAGGGCCATGGGTCATCCTGTCATTGCCGGGGCACGCCGCTGGCGTCTGTCCGCTGCGGCATCTTTTGACCGCTGCGGCGCCGCAAGGCAATCTTGGTCGCGCTCCGGAGCCGCCGGGCCGCTGCCGCCGGAGCCCGGCGCGCGCCCACGAGGGAGGCGAACATGAGCTTTGTGCCCTGTCCCGATCCGGTCGATGACGCTGCCGCCCGCCGCGACGGCATCGAGACGGTCATCGTGCCGCGCGCCCGCGACATCGGCGGCATGGAGGTGGGCCGCGTGCTGCCCTCCGCCCACGGGCAGATGATCGGGCCCTTCATCTTCTTCGACCGCATGGGGCCGGTGCGGTTTTCCCCCGGCCAGGCGGAGGACGTGCGGCCCCATCCGCACATCGGCCTCGCCACCGTCACCTACCTGTTCGACGGCGCCATGATCCACCGTGACAGCCTGGGCTCCGAGCGGACCATCGAGCCCGGCGCGGTGAACCTCATGACGGCGGGGCGCGGCATCGTCCATTCCGAGCGCCACGGCGGGGAGGTGAAGGCCCACGGCGGCGCGCTGTTCGGCATCCAGAGCTGGGTGGCCCTGCCGAAGGACAAGGAGGAGATGCCGCCCGGCTTCTTCCACGCCGATGCCACGGCGCTGCCCACCGTGAGCGACGGGCCGGTCAGCGCCCGGGTGGTGCTGGGGAGCGCGTTCGGCGCCACCTCGCCGGTGCCGGTGGCCTCGCCCTGCATCTATGCCGAGGTGACGCTGGCGGCCGGCGGCCATTTCCCGGTGGATCCGGTGCACGAGGATCGCGCGCTCTTTACCGTCTCCGGCGAGGTGGAGGTGGATGGCACCAGCTTTCCCGCCGGCGAGATGCTGGTGATCCGCAGGGGCGCGTCGGTGAGCGTGCGCGCCGCGGCGCCGGCCCGGCTCATGCTCCTGGGCGGCGCGCCGCTGGAGGGGCCGCGCTACATCTGGTGGAACTTCGTCTCGTCCGATCTGGAGCGGCTGAACGCCGCCAAGGAGGACTGGCGGCAGGGGCGCTTCACCCTCATCCCCTCCGATCACGACGAATTCATTCCGGCGCCCGAGGACGGCGCCGGACGGCCGCGCCCGCAGATGCCGCGGGACTGACGGGCCGGGGCCCGCCGTGGCTCCGGCGCGCCTCCCGTCCCGGCGCGCCGCGCTCAGCCGCGCGCCTCAGCCTTCCCGCTGCCTGGGGATCTCGCAGGCAACGGCGTCGTCCTCGTTCTCATGGGGCTTGTGGGGCTGGACGATGGCCGGCGGATCGCTTGCCGGGAAGGTCTTGTCGAGCGCCTCGTCGAGGGTCTCGGAAACGTCGGCCTTGTAGTCGCAGCCCTTGCGCCGGGCCTCCTCCTCCGCCGCGCTGTGGCGGTGGGGACGGGCGGGGGCGGGCGGATCGCTGGCCGGAAAGCTTTCGGTGAGCGCCTCGTCGAGGGCTTCCTCGGGCGTCGTCGGCTTGCGGATGGGGGTGTCGTTCATGGTCACCTCGCTCGCGGGCGCCGCGGCGGGCAGGGATGCCTCGCTGCGCGAAGCCCTTTGAGGAAAAACGCCTGCCGGGGCAGCAGGTTCCGTTCGGGGGCCGCACGCCGCCGCCGGAGATGCGCCGCGCGGGGATCGTGGGGGAAAGACACCGGCCGGCCGGGGCCGCGGCCGGCCGGGTTAAGGGACCGCGGGCCAAAAAGCGAAGGGCGCGGCATCCTTCCGGAAGCCGCGCCCTTTTGCCTGTCCGATCAAGCTCCTCGCTTCGCCGAAGCGCCCGGCGCCGCGCCCGCCGGGGGCGGGCTGGGCGGAGGGGAACTCAGTCGTCGATGGCCTTGACGATGTCCTCGGTGACCTTCTTGGCGTCGCCGAAGAGCATCATGGTATTGTCCTTGAAGAACAGCTCGTTCTCCACGCCGGCATAGCCCGAGCCCATGCCGCGCTTGATGAACAGCACGGTCTTGGCCTTCTCCACGTCCAGGATCGGCATGCCGAAGATGGGCGAGGCGGGGTCGGTCTTGGCGGCCGGATTGGTCACGTCGTTGGCACCGATGACGAAGGCGACGTCCGCCTGGCCGAACTCGGAGTTGATGTCCTCAAGCTCGAACACCTCGTCATAGGGCACCTGCGCCTCGGCGAGCAGCACGTTCATGTGGCCCGGCATGCGGCCCGCCACCGGATGGATGGCGTACTTCACCTCGACGCCGTCCTCCTTCAGGAACTCCGCCATCTCGCGCAGCGCATGCTGGGCCTGGGCGACCGCCATGCCGTAGCCCGGCACGATAATGACCTTCTCCGCATTCTGCATGATGTAGGCGGCATCCTCCGCCGAGCCCTGCTTCACCGGGCGCGCCTCGCCGCCGCCGGCTGCGGCCGTGGAGGACTCGCCGCCGAAGCCGCCGAGGATCACCGAGATGAAGGAGCGGTTCATGCCCTTGCACATGATGTAGGACAGGATCGCGCCCGAGGAGCCCACCAGAGCGCCGGTGATGATCAGCGCGGTGTTGCCCAACGTGAAGCCGATGCCGGCCGCCGCCCAGCCCGAGTAGGAGTTCAGCATCGACACCACCACCGGCATGTCGGCGCCGCCGATGGGGATGATCAGCAGCCCGCCCAGCACCAGCGCCAGCAAAGTGATGATCCAGAACAGCGCCACCGAGCCGGTCACCACGAAGGCGATGACCAGGATCACCAGCAGGATGGCGAGGCCGGCGTTGATGAAGTGCCGCGCCGGCAGCATGATCGGCTTGCCGCTCATGTTGCCGTTGAGCTTGGCGAAGGCGATGATCGAGCCGGTGAAGGTGATGGCGCCGATGGCGACGCCCAGCGACATCTCGATCAGGCTCGCCCCGTGCAGGTGGCCCGGCGTGCCGATGCCGAAGGCGGCCGGGGCATAGAGCGCGGCGGCGGCCACCAGCACGGCGGCAAGGCCCACCAGCGAGTGGAAGGCGGCCACCAGCTGCGGCATGGCGGTCATGGCGATGCGCTTCGCCACCACCGCGCCGATGCCGCCGCCGATGGCGATGCCGGCGATCACCAGCACCCAGCCCATGACATCCGCGGGCGGCTGCAAGGCGAGGGTGGTGAGCACGGCGAGGGTCATGCCCACCATGCCGAACAGGTTGCCCTGCCGCGAGGTGGTGGGATGGGAGAGGCCGCGCAGCGCCAGGATGAACAGCACGCCGGCGACGAGGTAGAGCAGGGCCGCGATATTGGCGTTCATGGCGCGGGCCTCACTTCTTCTTCGAGTACATGGCGAGCATCCGGCTGGTCACCAGGAACCCGCCGAAGATGTTCACCGAGGCGAAGATGAGGGCGATGAAGCCGAAGATGCGCGCCCACCAGGCATGTCCCGGATCGCCCACCGTGGAGACCCCCACCGCGAGCAGCGCGCCCACCACGATCACCGAGGAGATGGCGTTGGTCACGCTCATGAGCGGGGTGTGCAGCGCCGGGGTCACCGACCACACCACGTAATAGCCGACGAACACCGCCAGCAGGAAGATGGACAGGCGGAAGACGAAGGGGTCGATGGCGCCGCCGGTGGCCGCGTGGGCGGCGGCGCCGAGGGCGGAGGCGGCCTGATCGGCATAGATCTGGGCGGCCTCGGCCGCCTGCCTCGCCACCTGGGCGGCGATGCGCGCCTGTTCGGCGGCGTCCGCCGCGCTCTGGGCAGTCAACGGATTCATTGGGCCGCTCCCTCACTCTTCGGGGCGAAATTGGGATGGACGACGGCGCCGTCGCGGGTGAGCAGGGTCGCCTTGACCAGCTCGTCGTCCCACTTCACGGCGAGGGTCTTGGTCTCCTTGCTCACCATGGTCTCGAAGAAGTTGAACAGGTTCTTCGCATAGAGCGGGGAGGCGGAGGCGGCGAGCCGCCCCGGCATGTTGACGAAGCCGATGATCTTCACGCCGTTGACGAAGGTGACCTGGGCCGGCACCGCGCCTTCCACGTTGCCGCCGCGCTCCACCGCGAGGTCCACCAGCACCGAGCCCGGCTTCATGGAGGCCACCATCTCCGCGCTCACCAGCTTGGGCGCCGGCCGGCCGGGGATGAGCGCGGTGGTGATGACGATGTCCTGCTTCTTGATGTGGTCGGCGACGAGGGCCGCCTGCTTGGCCTGGTATTCCGCCGACATGGGCTTGGCATAGCCCGTGGCGGTCTCGGCCTGCTTGAACTCCTCGTCCTCCACCGCGATGAACTTGGCGCCGAGCGAGGCCACCTGCTCCTTGGCGGCGGGGCGCACGTCGGTGGCGGTGACGATGGCGCCGAGGCGGCGGGCGGTGGCGATGGCCTGGAGGCCCGCCACGCCCGCGCCCATGATGAAGACGCGCGCGGCGGGCACGGTGCCGGCGGCGGTCATCATCTGCGGGAAGGCGCGGTTGAACTCGGCCGAGGCGTCGATCACCGCGCGGTAGCCGGCAAGGTTCGCCTGGGAGGACAGCACGTCCATCACCTGGGCGCGGGTGATGCGCGGCATCAGCTCCATGGCGAAGCTGGCGATGCCGGCCTGCGCCATGGCGGCGAGGGCCGCGTCATGGCCGTAGGGGTCCATGATGGCGAGCACCAGGGCGCCCGGCTTATAGGACGAAAGTTCGGCTTCCGTTGGCCGGCGCACTTTGAGTACGACATCGGCACCGGAAAGCGCGTCGAACGCGCTCGGGGCGATGGTGGCGCCCGCCGCCGCATAGTCCGCATCGAGGATGCCGGAATTGACGCCCGCGCCGGTTTCGACGGCTACCTGGAACGCGCCAGGGGCGCCCAGCGCCAAAAGACGCTTCACCGTATCCGGGGTCGCAGCGACCCGCGGCTCGCCGAGATCGATCTCGGCGGGGACAGCGATTTTCATTTGAATACGTCTCCGGTGCTCCGAGCCTCAGGGCTCAGAGGAGGAAGATCCACATGAGGGCGAGGACGATAGCCGCTGTAATGGCGCCCCACTTGGCGAGGCCCGTGAACAGGGCATAGGTGCGCTCGTGCTCGCCGTAGTCGTTGCCTTCGGCGGTGGCGTATTCGACGGTGGCATGGTCCGCCATCGTTTCCCCCTAGCTTATCCGTTCTATCGGCGTTTACCGGAGATGGGATGGTCTGGCAACAGGGCGGTCGGCGCCCACTCCGGGAAAATACGTAGGACCTTCCGGCGGGCGCCGTCCCAAGTGATGTGTTCTTGATTTGTTCTCATCAATCGGCTATTCAGCGGACATGGATATGCCGACCGAATCCCACGCTGATTCCGTGCTGCCGCCCGAGGCGGAGGTGCGGTCTTCCGGCGGTTTGCCGGCGCATGGCCGGCGGCGCGGCAAATTGCCCGCCAGCGGTGGCGCGCCGGCCGGGACCGCCGCCAAAGCCGGGCGCGGGGCACGCCTGCTCGGCCGGCTGAAGGCGGAGCGCGAGGCGCCGGCGCCAACCGTGCCGGAGGCGCTCCATGGCGAGGCCGGCACCGGCGTCGAGGCCGAGCGGCGGCGCGGGCGGGGCGCCACGTCCAACGCCGCGGGCCGGTTCGAGCCGGGCGCGCGGGTGCTGTTCGACGACGGCTG
Organism: Xanthobacter autotrophicus; assembly: GCA_017849325.1. GTDB lineage: Bacteria > Pseudomonadota > Alphaproteobacteria > Rhizobiales > Xanthobacteraceae > Xanthobacter > Xanthobacter autotrophicus_B. The sequence continues at coordinate 10,139 of JAFIHR010000185.1, forward strand.
GCAAAGCCTGGAGGACCTGCCGCCGTTCCGCACCGAGGTGACCGAGGAGCGCGCCCGCACGGTCATCACCCGCAACAGCTCCCCCGATATCGCCTTCGACCGCTCCATCAATCCCTATCGCGGCTGCGAGCATGGCTGCATCTACTGCTTCGCCCGGCCCACCCATGCCTATCATGGCCTTTCGGCGGGGCTCGATTTCGAGACCAGGCTGTTCGCCAAGCCCGATGCGCCGGAGCTCCTGGTGCGGGAATTGTCCCACCCGAGCTACCAGCCGCGCATCATCGCCATGGGCACCAACACGGACCCCTACCAGCCAATCGAGCGGCGCTACCAGATCACCCGGCGGATCCTTGAGGTGCTGGCGGATTTTGGCCACCCGGTGGGCATCGTCACCAAGTCCGGGCTGATCGCGCGCGACCTCGACGTGCTGCAGGGCCTCGCCGCCAGGGGGCTGGTGAAGGTGGCGATCTCGGTCACCACCCTCGATGCGCGGCTCGCCCGGCTGATGGAGCCGCGCGCGGCGAGCCCGCAGCTGCGCCTCGCCACCATCCGCCGCCTTGCCGACGCCGGCATCCCCACGGCGGTGCTGGCGGCGCCGCTGATCCCGGCGCTGAACGACGCCGAGATCGAGCGCATCCTCGATGCCGCCAAGGCGGCCGGCGCGTGCGAGGCGGGCTATGTGACGCTGCGCCTGCCGCTCGAGCTGGCGGACCTCTTCCGCGAATGGCTGGTGGCCCATTTCCCCGACAAGGCGCGCCACGTGCTGGCGCTGGTGCGCCAGCTCCACGGCGGCAAGGATTATGATTCCACCTTCGGCAAGCGGCAGCGGGGCGAGGGGCCCTATGCCTGGACCATCGGCCGGCGGTTCGAGGTCGCCGCCCGGCGCCTGGGGCTGGAGGGGCGGGGGCTGAAGCTCACCACCGCCCATTTCCGCCGCCCGGCGGGCTTCGGCGAGCAATTGTCCCTGTTCGACTGAGGCGGGTCCGCGGCAGGTCTCAGGCCGGCTTCCGGGCCACGAGGTCGATGAGGGCGGACATGCCCGAATGGGCCGGGCCTTCGTCGACCACGGCGTCGTATGCGTCGAGCTTGAGGATCTCGTAGTCGCCGAAGGCTCCTTCCAGCAGCGCGCGGGTGTAGAGGTTCTCCACCGCCCGCGGTCCGCCGGTGCCGTAGGCGAGCTGCTCCGGCCGGTAACCCTCCATCAGGAGCAGGCCGCCGGGCTTCAGCGCACGGCGCATACCGGCGAACACGATCTCGCGCTCCCGCGGCGGGGTGAACTGGATGAAGATGGCCACCACCACGTCGAAGGCGTCCTTCGGCCAGTCCCAGGCGAGAATGTCGCCTTCGAGGAAGGTGGGCGAGACGCCCCGCGCCTGGGCGAGCCGCTGCGCCTTGGCGATCGCGGTCGGGGCATATTCGATGGTGGTCACCCTGAGGCCCTGCTCGGCGAGCCAGACGCCGTTACGCCCCTCGCCGTCGGCCACCGAGAGCACGCTCGCGCCCGGCGTCAGCCGCTCCTTCTGGCGGGCGAGGAAGGCGTTGGGCGTGGTTCCGAAGATGTATTCGGGGGTGGCGGCATAGCGCTCGTCCCAGCTGCTGAATTCGGCCATGGCTCCGCGTCCGTTCGATCCGGGGTTGAGGTATGTGGAGCGGTTAAAGCACGCCCGCACCGGCGCCGCAGCAGGGTGCGCCGATCGGGCGCGGCACGGGCGCGTCGGGGGCCATGCATCGCGCGCCGCGCCGGACGCGCGAAACGGCGGCTCAATCGAGGGTCATCAGGCTGGCGTTGCCCCCCGCCGCGGCGGTGTTCACGGTCACCGTCCGCTCCTGGACGAGGCCGTCCAGCAGATAGGCGCCGCCCGCTGCCAGCGCCGCGCCCGACCGTGCCTGGACGGCAACGAGCGGGCCCGCACGCTCCGCGGCCGCCGCGTCGAGCGCGCGCAGGCGCGCCGCGTCGCCTTGCAGCAGGATGGCGTCGATGGCGCCCGTGCGGGCGAGGGCCGTACCCTCGTCCTCCGCCACCTCGATCCGTGCGCTCAGGGCCGGCGGCAGGCTGTCCCGCAGGCCGAGCAGCGCCGCGCCGGCGTCGGTCAGCAGCACCGAATTGCCGGTCCGAAGGGCGGCGATGAGCTGGCCGCCGAGACCGGGCAGCGTCTCGGCGAGGCACAGCACGCGCCCGCGCGGCCGAAGGCCGTAGCGGTTGGTCTCGCCGACCGGGCCGGGAAGCTCCACCGCCGCGCTCGGGTCGAGCACCTTGGCCGCGGAGGCACGCGCCGCCAGCGCCGCTTCGCCCCGCGCCGCGAGAAGGCCGGCCAGCGCCGCAAGGGCGGCATCCGCTTCGCCCGTGCCGGGGAACAGCTCCGGCAGCGCCTCCTCGAGCGGAGGCGCGGCGCCCGCCAGCCGGCGCAGATAGAGCGGCCCGCCCGCCTTCGGCCCGGTGCCGGACAGCCCATGCCCGCCGAACGGCTGCACGCCCACCACGGCGCCGATCATGGAGCGGTTCACATAGATGTTTCCCGCCGGCGCCTCGGGCACCACCCCGTCCACCGTCTCGGCGATGCGGGTATGCAATCCGAACGTGAGCGCGTAGCCCGAGCCGGCGAGCGCCGCGAGGAGCTGCGCCAGCCGCTCGCGCCGGTAGCGCACCACGTGCAGCACGGGGCCGAACACCTCGCGGGTCAGCTCGCCGACGGTCTCGATCTCGATCAGCGTGGGGGCGACGAAGATGCCGGCCTGCGCGTCCGCGCCGAGCGGTGCCTCGGTGATGCGCCGCCAGCCGCCGCGCAGGGCGCCGATATGGGTGAGGACGGCCGCGCGCGCCGCCTCGGAGATCACCGGCCCGATGTCGGTGTCGAGGCGCGCCGGATCGCCCACGCGCAGCTCGGCCATGGCGCCGCGCAGCATGGCGAGGGTGCGCTCGGCGATCTCCTCCTGCAGGCACAGCAGGCGCAGGGCCGAGCAGCGCTGGCCGGCGTAATCGAAGGCGGAGAGCAGGGCGTCGGCCACCACCTGCTCGGGGAGGGCCGAGGAATCCACCACCATGGCATTGAGCCCGCCGGTCTCGGCGATGAGGGCGACCGGCTGGCCGTTCGGCCCGGTCCGGCCGGCGAGGGAGCTGCGGATGGCGCAGGCCACCTCGGTGGAGCCGGTGAAGAGGACGCCCGCCACCTCCTTCGCCGCCACCAGCGCCGCGCCGATGCGCCCGTCGCCGGGCAGGAACTGCAGCGCCGCGCGCGGCACCCCCGCTTCGTGCAGCAGCGCCGCCAGCGCCGCGCCGGTGAGCGGGGTCTCTTCCGCCGGCTTGGCGATGACCGGATTGCCCGCCGCCAGCGCCGCCGCGATCTGGCCGGTGAAGATGGATAAAGGGAAGTTCCACGGGCTGATCGCGACCACGGGGCCGAGCGGCGGATGGCTCGCGGGGGTGAAGGTCGCGGCGGCGCGGGCGGAATAGCGCAGGAAGTCCACCGCCTCGCGCACCTCGCCGATGGCGTTGGGCAGGGATTTTCCCGCCTCGCGCACCATCAGGCCGAGGAACGCCTCCATGCGCGCTTCGAGCAGATCGGCCGCCTTCTCCAGCAAAGCGGCGCGGGCCGGCGCGGGCGTAGCGCTCCAGGCGCGGCCGGCCTGCGCTGCCGCGGCCACCGCGCGGGCGCACAGGCCGGCGTCGGCCTCGATCACATGGCCGACGATATCCTCGGGGTTGGCGGGATTGGCCACCGGCCGCGCGGCGCCCCCGACCGCGCCCCCGCCATCGGCCAGCAGCGGCGCGGCACACGGCGCGCGTCCGGCCTCGGCCAGAAGGGTCGCGGAAAGGATGCGCAGGCGGCTCTCGTCGCAGAGGTCGAGGCCGCGCGCATTCACCCGCCCGTCGGGAAAGAGCGCGCGTGGCGCGGCGATGCGCGGGTGCGGCGCGCCGGGCGGGGCGATGGCCGCGGCCTCCTCCACCGGGTCGGCGATCAGCGCCTCCACCGGCACGGCGGGATCGGCGATGCGGTTGACGAAGGAGGAGTTGGCCCCGTTCTCCAGAAGCCGCCGCACCAGATAGGCGAGCAGCGTCTCGTGGGTGCCCACGGGGGCATAGATGCGGCACGGGCGGCCGAGCTTCTCCGGCCCCACCACCTCCTCATAGAGCGGCTCGCCCATGCCGTGGAGGCACTGGAACTCATATTGCTCGGGCCGGAAGTCCTCCCCCGCCAGGGCCATGATGGCGGAAAGGGTCTGCGCATTGTGGGTGGCGAACTGGGGGAAGACGGCATCGGGCGCCGCCAGCAGCCGCCGCGCGCAGGCGAGGTAGGACACGTCCGTGTACACCTTGCGGGTGAAGACCGGGAAGCCTTCGAGCCCGTCCACCTGGGCGCGCTTGATCTCGCTGTCCCAATAGGCGCCCTTCACGAGGCGCACCATGAGCCGCCGGCCGCTGCGCCGGGCGAGATCGACGAGGAAGTCGATCACGAACGGCGCGCGCTTCTGATAGGCCTGCACCACGAAGCCGATGCCGTCCCAGCCGGCAAGCGCCGGGGTGAAGCACAGGGCTTCCAGCAGGTCGAGGGAGAGGTCGAGCCGGTCCGCCTCCTCGGCATCGATATTGATGCCCATGTCGTAATCGCGCGCGGTGGTGACGAGATGGACGAGGCGCGGCAGCAGCTCGGCCATCACCCGCCCGCGCTGGGCGCGGCAATAGCGTGGATGCAGCGCCGAGAGCTTGATGGACAGGCCCGGCCCGTCGATGAGGCCGCGCCCGGCCGAGGCGGTGCCGATGGCGTGCACGGCGTTTTCATAGGATTTCAGATAGCGCGCGGCATCGGCGGCGGTGAGCGCGGCCTCGCCCAGCATGTCGTAGGAATGGCGGAAGCCCTTCGCCTCCATGGGACGCGCGCGATCGAGCGCCGCGCGGATGGTCTCTCCCGCCACGAACTTCTCGCCCATGAGGCGCATGGCGAGATCGACGCTGCGGCGGATCAGCGGCTCGCCGCCCCGCGCCACGAGCCGCGTCAGCGCCGCGCCGAGGCCCGCTTCCTGCCCCGGCGCGGCGAGCCGGCCGGTGACCACCAGGCCCCATGTGGCGGCATTCACGAACAGCGAGCGGCTGTGGCCGAGATGGGCCGTCCAGTCGCCATGGCCGATCTTGTCGCGGATCAGCGCGTCGCGGGTGGCGGCATCGGGGATGCGCAGCAGCGCCTCGGCGAGGCACATGAGGGCGACACCCTCGGCGCTGGAGAGGTCGTATTCATGGATCAGCGCCTCCATGCCGTCGCGGTCGGCCTTGGCGCGCAGGGCGAGCACGAGCGCCTTCGCCCGCCCGGCCACGCGCGGGGCGAGCTTCGCCGGCAGCCGCGCCTCGGCCATCAGGGGCGGCACGCAGGCCGTCTCGGGCGTGCGGCAGGCGGCAGTGATGCGGGCCCTGAGCGGGCTCTGGATGAGGGTGTCGCGGGCGAGGGCCGCGAACGGGGCGTCGCGCGCGCCGTGCGAGGAGGGGCCATCGTCGAACGGGCTTTCGGCCTGCGGCGGATTCGCGACGGCGCCGGCCAGGGCGCGGGCGATGAAGGCGTCCGGGGCTTCGCCGCGGGCGGCCGCAAGGTCGGCGAGCCTGCGGTAGAGATCCGCATCGATGTCGATCTTCAAGCTGGATGCCACCGCAGCCTCCCGCCCAACGCCGCCGAGCGGGCAAGCTTAGCAGGGATTGCCCGGCGCCTCACCCTCATGCGCGGCGGCGGCGCGACCGCCGGCGCTTTCCGGCTGCCTCTGCCTCCGCGAACGGGCCGCACCTGTCGCGGCGCAGCCCTTACACCGGCAGGCGGACGGTGGCGCGCAGCCCGCCGAGGGGGCTGTCGGCGAGGATCACGTCGCCACCATGGGCGCGGGCGATGTCGCGGGCGATGGACAGCCCGAGCCCGGATCCGCCGGCATCCTGATTGCGCGCGTCGTCGAGCCGCAGGAAGGGGCGGAACACCTCGTCGCGCATCTCCTCGGGAATGCCGGGGCCGTCATCGTCCACGGTCACGATCAGCCAGCGGGCATCGCGGGTGCCGGTGATCTCCACGCCCTTGGCATAGCGCACCGCATTGGACACCAGGTTGCCGATGCAGCGCTTCAGCTGCTCGGCCTTCACCTGAACCAGCGGCGGACCCATGAAGCTCGCCGTGGCGCGGGCGCCGTCACGCTCGGCATTGGCGCGCAGGTCCTCGATCACCTGCGCCATGTCGGTGAGGGAGGCCTGCTCGCCCGGATCGCCACGGGCGAAGGCGAGATAGGCTTCCAGCATGCCCTGCAGCTCGTCCACGTCCTTCTTCAGCGCTTCGGTTTCCGGTCCGTCGCCGAGGAAGGCGAGCTCCAGCTTGAAGCGGGTGAGGATGGTGCGCATGTCGTGGGAGACGCCGGCGAGCATGGCGGTGCGCTGCTCGATCTGGCGCTCGATGCGCCGCTTCATCTCCAGGAACGCCACCGCCGCGCGCCGCACCTCGCGGGCACCACGGGGGCGGAAATTCTCCACGTCGCGGCCCTTGCCGAACGCCTCCGCCGCGTCGGCCAGATTCTCGATGGGGCGGATCTGGTTGCGCAGGAACAGGATGGCCACCGTCAGCAGCACCAAAGAGGTGCCCACCATCCACAAGAGGAAGATGTGGGAGTTGGAGGCATAGGCCGCGTTGCGCTGGGCGAAGATGCGCAGCACCGCGTCGGGCATCTTGATGCGCACCTCGATGAGGTTGGAGCGGCCCACCGTGTCGATCCACACCGGCTGCGTCACCCGCCGGCCGATCTCCCGCGACAGGGCGCTGTCGAGGATGGAGAAGAACGGCTTCGGCCCCGGCGGCGGCAGGGGCTGAGGCGGCAGCACGTCGACGTTGAGGCGCAGGTTGCGCCAGGCGATGCGGCGCAGGGTGGCGAAGTCCTTGTCGCGCGGCAGCGCCTCGTACATGGAGACCACCGCCGAGATGTCCTGGCTCACCGCCGCCGAGAGGCGCCGCGTGACGGTGTTGTAGTGGCGCTCCATGAAGACGAAGGCCACCACCGACTGCAGCAGCACCATGGGGGTGATGATGATGAGCAGCGAGCGCGGATAAAGCCCCTTGGGCGTCACCCGGTTGAACCAGGCGGCGAAGCGGTCGTTGGCCTCCCGCAGGAAGGCGCCGACGCTTCTCAGGCCCGAAAGGCTCGCCTCCATCATGGTCACGGGGTCACCACCAGGCGATAGCCGATGCCGCGCACGGTCTGCAGATGGATCGGGTTGGCGGGGTCGCGCTCCAGCTTGCGGCGCAGCCGGTTCACCTGCACGTCCACCGCGCGCTCGCTGGTAGCGCCGCCGCCGGCCAAGGCGAGGCGCGGCACCGTCTCGCCGGGCTCGGCAGCCAGCGTGCGCAGCATGTCGCGCTCGCGCTCGGTGATGCGCACCACCTCGCCGTTCCGGGTCAGCTCGCCGCGCTCCAGATGGAAGGAGAAGTCGCCGAAGCGCACGCTCTCGATGGCCTTCTGCGGCGGCGGCAGGGCGCGCTTCAGGATGGAGTTGATGCGCAGCAGCAGCTCGCGCGGCTCGAACGGCTTGCCGAGGTAATCGTCGGCGCCCACCTCCAGGCCGGCGATGCGGTCGGAGATCTCCGAGCGGGCGGTCAGCATGAGGATGGGCACGCTCGACGTGGTGCGCAGGGAGCGGGCGAGGTCGAGGCCGCTCTCGCCGGGCATCATCACGTCGAGCACCAGGAGGTCGAAGGTGAGGCCCTCCAGGCGCGCCCGTGCCTCGGCGGCGGAGGCGGCCGTGGTCACCCGGTAGCCGTGCCCGCTGAGGAAGCGCGACAGGAGGGTGCGGATGCGGCTGTCGTCGTCCACCACCAGGAGGTGGGGGGCATCGTCGGGAAGGGAGACCGCGGCAGCGCCGGCCTCTGCCGTATCAGACATGGCATTCTCCGCGGTGGGGGAGCCGCGGGCACCGTCGGGCGGGACACCCTCGGGCGGCGCGGCGGGCATTCGAGCTGCGGGCCGGACGGCCGCAGGGGCGCGTGGTGCATCGGGCCGGCGGCGTGCTCACCGGCGCTCCCGATGTCGGGCCGCAGGGCGCCGGAGCGCGCCGTCAGCGGCGGCCGGTGCGCTGGATCTCGTCCGCGCGGGCGATGAGGCGCTCCACATTGGCGCGATTCTCCGGATTGATCATGGCGAGAAGAAAGCGGCGCGCGTTGGTGCCGCTCTCGCTGCCCGAGGCCGCCAGCGCCCGGGCGATGCGCCGGCTCTGGATGGCGACGAACTCGCGGGCCAGCGCCTCGCCCTTGGGGGTGGGGTAGAGCAGGCGCTGGCGCCGGTCGGAGGCCCCCGCGCGGCTTTCCACGAAGCCCTCGTCCACCAGCTCGCGCAGCACACGGCCGAGGCTCTGCTTGGTGATGCGCAGGATGTCGAGCAGGTCGGTCACGCGCATGCCGGGATGGCGGTTGACGAAGTGGACCACCCGGTGGTGCGCCCGGCCGAAGCCGATGGGCGCGAGGATCTGGTCGGGATCGGCCACGAAGTCGCGATAGGCGAAGAAGAACAGCTCGATGAGATCCACCAGGGCGGTGTCCTCGGCGGTCTCGGCCGGCACGGCCGCAGCGCCGTCCGGTGAGGCGACGAGAAGGGAATTTATGTCAGCCATGTTGACTTTTTCGATGCGATCGTTACTTAAAGGGCCGGTTCTACGAAATGATCGGTCGCCGTCGATCCTGAGAGTGTTCGATCGTTTCGCGGTGTTGCCTGCAAGTGGTGCGGGCGTAAAGATATCCCCTCGCGACTGAGCTGGAAAGCCTTCGGTCGCCGGGGAGGAGGCCGCCGACAAGACGCGGCCCGACAAGGAGTCTTCTGAAATGGGTGCACCCGGCTTGCCCTTCGATCAACGCGACGGCTTCATCTGGTATGACGGCGACTTCGTGCCGTGGGCCGACGCCAAGCTGCACGTGCTCTCCCACGGCCTGCATTATGCGAGCACGGTGTTCGAGGGCGAGCGTGCCTATGGCGGCACGATCTTCAAATCGTCGGAGCATTCCGAGCGGCTTCGCCTGTCGGCGGAGATGCTGGACTTCACCATCCCCTATTCCATCGGCGACATCGACGCCGCCAAGAAGGCGACGCTGGAGAAGAACAATCTCGTCGATGCCTACGTGCGCCCCGTGGCCTGGCGCGGTAGCGAGATGATGGGCGTCTCGGCGCAGAACAACACCATCCACCTCGCCATCGCGGTGTGGGAATGGCCGAGCTATTTCGATCCCGAGCAGCGCATGAAGGGCATCCGGCTGGATCTCGCCCACTATCGCCGGCCGGATCCCGCCACCATCCCGTGCACCGCCAAGGCCGCCGGCCTCTACATGATCTGCACCATCTCCAAGCACCGCGCCGAGCGGCTCGGCTTCGCCGACGCCATGATGCTCGACTATCGCGGCTATGTGGCCGAGTGCACCGGCGCCAACATCTTCTTCATCAAGGATGGGGTGATCCACACCCCGACCCCGGACTGCTTCCTGAACGGCATCACCCGCCGCACCGTGATCGAGCTCGCCCGCCGCCACGGCCTCGAGGTGATCGAGCGGCACATCAAGCCCGAGGAGCTGTCGGACTTCACCGAATGCTTCGTCACCGGCACGGCGGCCGAGGTGACCCCGGTGGGCTCCATCGCCGACTGGCGCTTCACCCCGTCGGGCATCACCCATCAGCTGATGGACGCCTACACCGCCGAGGTGCAGCCCAAGGCCCAGGCGGCCTGAGGC
>JAFIHR010000186.1 GCA_017849325.1 Xanthobacter autotrophicus
AGCCGCGCCGCCTGCGTGCCCGCGTCCATCTCGCCGAGCGAGGCGCGGGCCACGTGGAGGGTGGGGGTCTCCAGCGCGATCTTCAGCAGCGCCTCGCGCAGCACGTCGTTCTCGACATTGTAGCCGAAGGCGTCGAGGCCGATCTCTGCGGCGCGGAAGGTGACCTCCGGCGCCCGCATCAGGCGGCGCGTGGCGTCGGCGATGCGCATGTCGACGAGCGGCGCGACATAAGGCGAGAGGGCCTCCCACACGCCGAAGCCTTCGAGGATGCGCACCGAGCCGTCGAGCAGGGCGGTGGTGCGGTGGTCGGGCGCGCGCTCGGGGCCGGTGACGAGGGCGGTGGGAATGCCGCGGGCCGCGAGGCCGAGAGCAAGGGCGAGGCCCGCCGGTCCCGCGCCGACCACCGCCACCTCATGCATGCCATGGGCCGTCATGGACCTTCTCCCTGTTCCGCGCGCCGCATCGTGCGCACTCTAGACCAGCATTATGGCACGCCCGGCGCGGTCAGTTGCCCCACCGGCCGGGGGACCTGCCGCGCAGTGCTTGCCGACACATCGTCAGCTCTTATAGTTGCGCCCCATTCGGGAGGGCAAAATGGTGCACGCGGTTCGGGTCCATCACACCGGGGGGCCGGAAGTTCTCAAATATGAGGAGATGGAGCTGCCGCCGCCCGGAGCGGGCGAGGTCCGGCTTCGCCATACCGCCATCGGCCTCAACTTCATCGACGTCTATTTCCGCAACGGGCTCTACAAGGCGCCGGGACTGCCGTTCGTGCCCGGCAGCGAGGGAGCCGGCGTGGTCGAGGCGGTCGGCGAGCATGTGAACGACTTCCACGTCGGCGACCGGGTGGCCTACGCCATGGGCCTCGGAGCCTATGCCGAGGTGCGCAACATCGACGCCAAGCTGCTGGTGCACCTGCCCGCCGCCATCGACGACCAGACCGCCGCCGCCATGATGCTCAAGGGCATGACGGCGCAATATCTCGTGCGCCGCATCCACCACGTGAAGCCGGGCGACGTGATTCTCATCCAGGCGGCGGCCGGCGGGGTGGGGCTCATCCTCGCCCAGTGGGCGCACAATCTCGGTGCCACCGTCATCGGCACCGTGGGCTCCAGGGACAAGGCGGAGCTCGCCCTCTCCAGCGGCGTCGACCACGTGATCCTCTACCGCGAGGAGGATTTCGTGCACCGGGTGAAGGAGATCACCTCGGGGCACATGTGCGACGTGGTCTATGACGGCGTGGGGCAGGCGACCTATCCCGCCTCCCTCGACTGCCTGAAGCCGCTCGGCCTGTGGGTGAGCTTCGGCAACGCCTCGGGCGCGATCAAGAATTTCGACCTGCTGACGCTGTCGCAGAAGGGCTCGCTGTTCGCCTGCCGGCCGACGCTCGGCACCTTCACCGCCAAGCGCGAGACCCTGATCGCCACCGCCAACGACCTGTTCGAGGCGGTGCTGACGGGGGCGGTGAAGATCCCCATCCACCAGACCTACGCCCTGAAGGATGCGGCCCACGCCCATCGCGAGCTGGAAGCACGGCACACCACCGGATCGAGCCTCCTGATGCCGTGAGCCGGCGGCAGGCCGGGCGTCCGGAGCGGCGGGCGCGCGGTGCGGGCGGGCGAGGTTCCGGCCGCAATGCGCGCCAGCTCTGCGCCCATGGCTTGCGCGTCACGCTTTTCCACATGATATATCTCGCAGGAATGTGGCTGGAGACGCCTGCGCTCCGCCCGTGCTGCGACGGATCGTTCCGGCCATGATGCGCCAATACGAACTCGTCGAGCGCGTTCGACGGTACAATCCCAAGACCGACGAGGCGCTGCTCGACCGCGCCTACGTCTACGCCATGAAGGCGCACGGCTCGCAGCTGCGCGCCTCGGGCGACCCGTATTTTTCCCATCCGCTGGAAGTGGCGGCCATCCTCACCGACCTCAAGCTGGACGACGCCACCATCGTGGCGGCGCTGCTGCACGACACCATCGAGGATACCGACGCCACCAAGCCGGAGATCGAGCGCCTGTTCGGCCACCAGATCGCCACGCTGGTGGAGGGCCTCACCAAGATCAAGAAGCTCGATCTCGTCTCCAAGCAGGCCAAGCAGGCGGAGAATCTGCGCAAGCTCCTGCTCGCCATCGCCGACGACGTGCGGGTGCTGCTGGTGAAGCTTGCCGACCGGCTGCACAACATGCGCACCCTGAAATGGGTGCCGCCGGAAAAGCGCGACCGGGTGGCCCAGGAGACGCTGGACATCTACGCCCCGCTCGCCGGGCGCATGGGCATGCAGGACATGCGCGAGGAGCTGGAGGACCTCTCGTTCCGCCAGCTCTCGCCGGAGGCCTACGAATCCATCGTCAGCCGGGTGTCGGAGCTGCGCCAGCGCAATGGCCCGCTGGTGGAGGAGATCGAGCGCGAGCTGTCCGCCGAGCTGTCCCGCCGCGGCATCAATGCCGAGGTGAAGGGGCGCGAGAAGCGGCCCTATTCCATCTGGCGCAAGATGGAGCGCAAGGCCATCGGCTTCGAGCAATTGTCGGACATCTACGGCTTCCGCGTCATCGTCGACAGCGTGGAGGACTGCTATCGCGCGCTCGGGGTGATCCACATCAAGTGGCCGCTCGTGCCGGGCCGCTTCAAGGACTACATCTCCACCCCGAAGCCCAACGACTACCGCTCCCTGCACACCACCCTGATCGGCCCGCGCCGGCAGCGCGTGGAACTGCAGATCCGCACCCGCGACATGGAGGAGATCGCCGAATACGGCATCGCCGCCCACGCCCTCTACAAGGACGACAAGGGCGCCCAGGGCCCCATGCTCTCCAACGAGAGCCGGGCCTATGCCTGGCTGCGCAAGACCATCGAGAACCTCTCTCAGGGCCTGTCGCCGGAGGAGTTCCTAGAGCACACCAAGCTCGAGCTGTTCCACGACCAGGTGTTCTGCTTCACCCCCAAGGGCCGGCTCATCGCCTTGCCGCGCAAGGCGACGCCCATCGATTTCGCCTATGCGGTGCACACCGACATCGGCAACACGGCGATCGGCTGCAAGATCAACGGCTCGGTGGCGCCCCTCGTCTCGGAGCTGAAGAACGGCGACGAGGTGGAGATCATCACCTCCAAGGCGCAGACCCCGCCGGGGGCGTGGGAGACCATCGCGGTCACCGGCAAGGCGCGGGCCGCCGTGCGCCGGGCGACGCGGGCGGCGGTGCGCGCGCAATATGCCGGCCTCGGCCGCAAGATCGCCGAGCGGGCCTTCGCCCGGGCCGGCAAGACCTTCTCCGACGACGCCATGGCGAAGGCGACGCCGCGCCTCGCCCGTCCCTCGGCCGATGACGTGTTCGCCGCCGTGGGCCGGGGCGAGATCAAGACCGAGGACCTGGTGCGCGCCGCCTATCCCGAATGGACGCCGCCGCGCCCCGACGAGCAGGCCGCCACCGAGCGGGCGCCCAACGGCGAGGGCTGGTTCGAGCTGAAGCGCGGGCAGAATCTGAAGTTCAAGATCCCCGAGGGCATTCCGGGGCCGCGCCTCGACGCCATCCCGATCCGCGGCATCAAGGGCGACCTGCCGGTGCGCTTCGCGCCCCATGGCGGGGCGGTGCCGGGCGACCGCATCGTCGGCATCCTGACGCCGGGCGAGGGGATCACCATCTATCCCATCCAGTCCAAGGCGCTGCAGAATTTCGAGGACGCCCCGGAGCGCTGGCTCGACGTGCGCTGGGACGTGGACGAGCTGTCCGAGGGGCGCTTCCCGGCGCAGATCGTCGTCACCGCGGTGAACGCGCCCGGCTCGCTCGCCCAGGTGGCGACCGTCATCGGCGATCACGGCGCCAATATCGACGGCCTGAAGATGCGCTCGCGCTCGGCCGATTTCACCGAAATGGTGATCGACATCGAGGTGTTCGACCTTCGGCACCTCAACACCATCGTCTCCGATCTGAAGGCCCGCGCCGTGGTCTCCAGCGTGGAGCGCATCAACGGCTGATCCGCCTCCGGCGCAGGGCCGGGCAGGGAGTTCACGACATGGAGCGCATCAGGCCCATCCGGCTCGGGGTCAACGTCGATCACGTGGCGACCCTGCGCAACGCGCGCGGCGGCACGCGGCCCGATCCGGTGCGCGCGGCCCTTCTTGCCAGGGCGGCGGGGGCGGACGGCATCACCGCTCATCTGCGCGAGGACCGCCGCCACATCCGCGATACGGATATCGCGCGGCTCAAGGCGGAGGTGGCCCTGCCGCTCAATTTCGAGATGGCCGCCACCGACGAGATGGTGGCCATTGCGCTCGCCACCCGGCCGCACGCCTGCTGCCTCGTGCCCGAGCGGCGCGAGGAGCGCACCACCGAAGGCGGGCTCGACGTGGCCGGCCAGAGCGCCGGCCTTGGCCCGAAGATCGATGCGCTCCGGGCGGCGGGGATCCGCGTTTCCCTCTTCATCGCGGCGGAGACGGCGCAGATCGCCGCCGCGCGCGCACTTGGCGCCGATATCGTCGAGCTGCACACCGGCGCCTGGTGCGATGCCCTCGCCGAGGGGCGGCCGGAAGACGCGGAGGCGGAGTTCGCCCGCCTGCGCAAGGGGGCCGCTGAGGCGGCGCGTCTCGGCCTGGAGGTGCACGCCGGGCACGGGCTCGATTTCGAGACCGCCGAGCGCATGGCCGCTTTCCCCGAGATCGTGGAGCTGAACATCGGCCATTTCCTCATCGGCGAGGCGGTGTTCGTCGGCCTTCCGGCGGCGCTCGCCACCATGCGCGCGGCAATGGAGCGCGGCCGGGCGGCGCTCAAGGGGGGAGAGGCCGCATGATCATCGGCATCGGCTCGGATTTCGCCGACGCGCGACGTATCGCCCGCTCCATTGAGCGGTTCGGCGACCGTTTCCTCGACCGCATCTTCACCGCCGAGGAGCGCGCCAAGGCCGACCGCCGGAAGCTGCGCGCCGAGACCTATGCCAAGCGCTTCGCCGCCAAGGAGGCCTGCTCGAAGGCGCTGGGCACGGGCCTCGCCCAGGGCGTGTTCTGGCGCGACATGGGGGTGGTGAACCTGCCCTCCGGCGCGCCCACCCTGGTGCTCACGGGAGGTGCGGCACGGCGCCTCGCCGTCCTCGTCCCCGAGGGCTACGAGGCGCGCATCCATCTGAGCCTCACCGACGAAGGCCCGCTCTCCGCCGCCCATGTGATCATCTCCGCCGAGCCCCTCCTGCGCGGCTGAGCCGCTGCGGAAGCGGGCCTCTGGCCCTTTCCGTTGCGGCCCGGTGGTGGCATGGTCCGGCGCGCAACGTGGGGGGCGAGATGGACGAGGTCTTCAAGGAGGTGCTCCATTATGTGGTGCGCGGCATCGAGCTTTCGGGCAGCGCCATCATCCTGGCCGGCATCTTCGCCGCGGCGGGGGCCTTCCTCGCCGAGCTGAAGCGCGGGCGCTCCCAGCAGGACGCCTTCCGCGAATGCCGCTCCTCCCTCGGCCGGGCCATCCTGCTCGGGCTCGAATTCCTGGTGGCGGCGGACATCATCAACACGGTGGCCATCGAGCCGACCCTGGAGAGCCTCGCCGTGCTCGCCGGCATCGTGCTGATCCGGACCTTCCTGTCGTTCTCCCTGGAGGTCGAGATCGAGGGCCGCTGGCCCTGGCAGGGCAAGGTGGAGGCGCCGGACGGGCCGGACGATGCCGTCGCTCCGAAGGTCGCCGCGCAGGCGCGTCCCGGCCCCGGCGCCGGGGTTGACGCCGCCGGCGACGAGGCGGCGGGTCACGCCTGAGGGCGGGCACCTTCCCTGTGGTCGCGTTGCCGGCTTCCTCCGAAGCCTCTATATGAGGGGGCCGCCCCCGCAAGGGGGTGCGCCTGCTGTATTGCGGTGCTCCCCGGGACCGGCGCTCAAGGCCTTGAGCGCATTTCCGGGCGTGCGGCAAGCAGAGGCGCGCCGCGCTCCCCGCATTCGATTTGGACCCTTTATGACCGCGACCAGCGACTCCAAGAAGGACGGTGGCTTTTTCGAAACCGTTCGCGTGATCATCCATGCGCTGCTGATCGCGCTGGTGATCCGCACCTTCCTCTTCCAGCCCTTCAACATCCCCTCGGGATCCATGAAGGATACGCTGCTGATCGGCGATTACCTCTTCGTCTCCAAATACAGCTACGGCTATTCGCGCTTCTCGCTGCCGTTCTCGCCGAACCTGTTCTCCGGCCGCATCTTCGGCGCCGAGCCGACGCGCGGCGACGTGGTGGTGTTCAAGCTGCCGCGCGACAATGAGACGGACTACATCAAGCGGGTGATCGGCCTGCCCGGCGACAAGATCCAGATGATCGACGGCCAGCTCTACATCAACGGCACGGCGGTGAAGCGCGAGCGCCTGCCCGACACGACGGATGCCGACGCCACCGGCCGCCAGGTTCCGGTGAAGCGCTGGCGCGAGACGCTGCCCAACGGGGTGAGCTACGAGACGCTCGATCTCGTGGACAACGGCTTCTACGACAACACGCAGGTCTACGAGGTGCCCGCCGGTCACTTCTTCATGATGGGCGACAACCGGGACAATTCGGCCGACAGCCGGGTCCTGAGCCAAGTGGGTTACGTGCCTTACGAAAACCTCATCGGCAAGGCACAGGTGATCTTCTTCTCCATCGACGAGGGGGCCGAGGCGTGGCAGGTGTGGTCCTGGCCTTGGACGGTGAGATGGGATCGGCTTTTCACGATGGTGCACTGAGCCTTTCGGGCGAGGATCTCTCGGCCCTGGAAGAGCGTATCGGCTACCGCTTCAACGACCGGGCGGCGCTGGCGCTCGCCCTGTCGCACATCAGCGCGGTGAAGGGCGATGCGCCGCGGCTCAGGTCCTACCAGCGGCTGGAGTTCCTCGGCGACCACGTGCTCGGCTCGGTGATCTCGCACATGCTCTATGAGGCGTTTCCCGAGGCGGAGGAGGGCGAGCTCTCCCGCCGCCTCGCCGAGCTGGTGCGCGAGGAGGCCTGCGCCGAGGTGGCGGAGGACATGAACCTCGGCCCGCACATCCGCCTCGGCCCGGGCGAGAGCCAGTCGGGCGCCCACAAGCGCCGCGCCATCCTCGCCGACGTGGCGGAGAGCGTGGTGGCGGCGGTGTTCCTCGACGGCGGCTACGAGGCCGCCAACGAGCTGGTGGAGCGCTATTGGCGCGGCCGGCTCGAAGCGCCCCGCCGGCCGCTGCGCGATGCCAAGACGGTATTGCAGGAATGGGCCCAGGCGCGCGGCCTGCCGCCGCCGACCTATCGCGAGGTGGGCCGTTCCGGCCCCGATCACGCGCCGCGCTTCACCATCCTGGTGGAGCTGCCCGGCCTTGAGGCGACGGAAGCGACCGGCGCCTCCAAACAGGCGGCCCAGAAGGCGGCCGCCGCAGCCTTCCTCGCCCGTGAAGGGGTGTGGAACGCGAGCGAGACGTGAGCATGGCAGAAGAACGCCGTTCGAAGGCGAAGGGAAAAGAGTCCGGCATGGCAGCCCGTGCGGGGACGCAGGATCCGGCGGAGGAATCGGCG
>JAFIHR010000187.1 GCA_017849325.1 Xanthobacter autotrophicus
CTGGGAGTGGATGAGGCCGCCCAGCTTGTCCATGTTCTTCTGCATGTTGTCGGTGTGAACCACGAGCTTGTCCATCACGCCGGTCAGACGGGCGAGGGCGAAGTCGAGGGTCACCGTGGCATCGGGGCCGATCATGCGCTCCACCGAGGAGTGAGAGATGTCCCGCTCGTGCCAGAGCGCCACATTCTCCATGGCCGGCAGGGCATAGGCGCGCACCATGCGGGCAAGGCCCGTGAGGTTCTCCGTCAGCACCGGATTGCGCTTGTGGGGCATGGCCGAAGAGCCCTTCTGCGCCTCGGAGAAATATTCCTCCGCCTCCAGCACCTCGGTGCGCTGCATGTGGCGCACCTCGGTGGCGAGCCGCTCCACGGAGGACGCGACCACGCCCAGGGTGGCGAAGAACATGGCGTGGCGATCGCGCGGGATCACCTGGGTGGAGACGGGCTCCACCTGTAGCCCCATCTTCGCGGCCACATGGGCCTCCACGCGCGGGTCCACATGGGCGAACGTGCCCACCGCGCCGGAAATGGCGCAGGTCGCCACCTCGGCCCGCGCCGCCTCAAGCCGCGCCTTGGCGCGCTGGAACTCGGCCGCGGCAATGGCGAGCTTCACGCCGAAGGTGGTGGGCTCCGCATGGATGCCGTGGGAGCGCCCCACCACGGGGGTGAGCTTGAACTCGAAGGCGCGCCGCTCCAGCACCTTGAGCAGGGCATCCACGTCGGCGATCAGCAGGTCGCTGGCGCGGGCGAGCTGCACGGCAAGGCAGGTGTCCAGCACGTCCGAGGAGGTCATGCCCTGGTGCACGAAGCGCGCCTCGGGCCCCACGATCTCGGACAGGTGGGTCAGGAAGGCGATGACGTCGTGCTTCACCTCGCGCTCGATGGCGTCGATGCGGTCGATGTCGAAGGTGGCGGGCCCGCCCAGCTCCCAGATCCTGGCCGCCGCCTCCTTGGGCACGATGCCGAGCTCCGCCATGGCGTCGGCCGCATGGGCCTCGATCTCGAACCAGATGCGGAAGCGGCTTTCGGGGGACCAGATGGCGGCCATTTCCGGCCGGCTGTAACGGGGGATCATCGCGACGCTCGTTCTGTGCCGATCTCGGCGGTCTCAATTGGCGTTCCCTGCAAGCCGGACCGGCCTGCGCCCCGGAGGGTGGGGAGAACGCGCCATGCGATCGGCCGGGCAGGGCCGGCCGTTCGCGCCGTGCTCTAGCAGATCGGGCCGGCGCTGAGTAGCGCCGGTGCGCATCGGCGGGGAGCGTTGCGCCTGCCACGGGGGTGAACCGGAGCGCGGCGTGCCGGGCAATCGGCGGCCGTCCCTAGGCGGGGGCGTCCGCCTCCGGCAAGATCGGGAGCGCGGCGGCGGCGGCAGCCGCACCGCGTGAGAGGATCGCAAGAGGAGTTTGCCATGCCCATCGAGCGCCTGCCGCTGCCCGAGATCCTCGCCGAGCTTCCTTTGTGGGCGCAGGCGGACGGGCGCGACGACGCCATTGCGCGGACCCTGCGCTTCGTCGATTTCGGCGCGGCCATGGCTTTCATGATGCGCGTCGCCATGGAGGCGGACCGGATGGACCATCACCCCGAATGGTCCAACGTCTACAACCGCGTCGCCATCGTGCTGACCACCCACGATGCCGGCGGCGTCAGCGCCCGGGACCTGAAGCTGGCCCGCTTCATCGATGGGCTGGTGGGCGAGGGCGGTGCGTTCGCCGCTATGCTGAGCGCGCCGAAGGCCTGAGCCGGCGGCGCCGCGGCGCGAGGGCAAGCAGGCCGCGACGGCGCAGGCGCGCGAAAGGAAGCGCAGCGCCTTCGATGATTTCCGGAATGTGGAGGATGGCTCCCTGAGCAGGACTCGAACCTGCGACCATTCGATTAACAGTCGAACGCTCTACCAACTGAGCTATCAGGGACCAGGGCCGTTGCGACCCGAGGCGCGCCATATAGCAATCGCGCGCCCGCTTGTGAAGCCAAAAGCGATGTTTTCCGCAACGCCGGCCGGAGCCATTTCGCCGCGCGGCGCTGCGGGGCCCTTGCACGGCAGGCTTTCAGGCCGCCTTCCCCGACCTCAGGGCCGCCGTTCCCGAGGGCGGGCATCTGGCCGCCAGCTGCGCCCCGATCAGGCGCGAAGCCGTGCCGCCTCGTCCGCCGCCGGCGCCGGCTCGCTTCCGGCGGTGTCTTCGCCGGCCATCTCCGCCTCATGGGCGAACTGGGCGTAATAGAAGCCGAAATAGCGTCCCCGCTTGGCGATCAGCTCCTCGTGGCTGCCGCTCTCCACCACCCGCCCGCGCTCGATGACGCAGATCCGGTCGGCCTGCACCACCGTCTGCAGGCGATGGGCGATGACGATGGTGGTGCGCTCCGACTGCAGCCCGCGCAGCGCCTTCTGCACCTCGGCCTCCGATTCGGAATCGAGCGCCGCGGTGGCCTCGTCGAGCAGCAGGATGGGCGCATCCTTCAGGAAGGCGCGGGCGATGGCGATGCGCTGGCGCTGGCCGCCGGACAATTGGGTGCCGTGCTCGCCCACCAGCGTGTCGTAGCCCTGCTCGAAGGCCGAGATGAAGGTATGGGCGTGGGCCGCCTTCGCCGCCGCGACGATCTCGTCCTCGGTGGCACCCGGGCGGCCGTAGCCGATGTTGTCCCGGATGGTGCCGGAGAAGAGGTAGACATCCTGGCTCACCAGCGCCGTCGCCGCGCGCACCGAGGCGCGGGTCACGCTGGAGATGTCCGTCTCGTCGATCAGGATGGCGCCCGATTGGGGGTCGTAGAAACGCTCGATGAGATTGATGGTGGTGGTCTTGCCGCCGCCCGACTGGCCGACCAGCGCCGTGGTCTGGCCCGGTTCCGCCACCAGCGAGAAGCCCTGCAGCACCGGCTCGGACGGGCGATAGCCGAACACCACGTCGCGGAACTCCACCCGCCCGCGCGGGCGGGGCAGCGCAGGCATGCCGGCGGGATCCTGGTCGGGCGCGGGGGCATCGAGCAGGTCGAACAGCATCTTCGCGGCGGTGACCTGGCTGATCAGCTCCACATGCAGGCGCGACAGGCGCTTGGCGGGCTCGTAGGCCAGCAGCAGGGCGGTAAGCACCGAGAAGAACTCGCCCGGCGACTTGCCCACCACGATCACGTTGTAGCCCGCATAGAGGATGACGCCGCCGATGGCGAGGCCGCCCAGCGTCTCCATGAGGGGGCTCGACTTCGCCTGGGTGCGCACCAGACGGTTGGCGGCGTGCTCCACGTCATCGACGAACTGGTAGGTGCGCCCGCGCATCACGTCTTCGAGGGTGTAGGCCTTCACCGTGCGGATGCCCTGGAACACCTCCATGGCGATGGAGGAGAGCTTCACGTTGGACTTGAAGCCGGTGGTGAAGAAGTGCTTCGCCTTGCGGATCAGCGAGCGCGTGCCGCCCACCGCCAGCGGCATCACCACCAAAGCGATGATGGCAAGGAAGGGGTCCTGCATGATGGCCACCGCGGCCAGCATGATGAGGGAGAGGAAATCCCGCCCGATGGAGGAGATGAGCAGGTCCAGCGTGCCGCGCGCGCCGGTGGCGCCGGCGTTGAAGCGCATGGAGATTTCGGCGGTGTGGCGGTCGGCGTAATAGCTGACGCTCTGGCCGAGCAGCTGGTCGAAGGCCCGCTTCTGGTTGGTGGCGACGATGCGGTTGCCCACCCGCGCCATGGTGATGGACTGGCCGTAGGCGGAGGCGCCCTTGACGATGGACAGGACCATCACCGCGCCCGACACCAGCCACACCGCCTCGGGCGTGGGATGGACGAAGATCGCGTTCACCGCGTCGCGCATCAGATAGGCGAGGGCGGCGGTGCAGAAACCCATGAGCGCCATGAAGCCGATGGCCAGCGCGTAGCCGCGCCAATGGGCCTTGCCGTCGGTGATGACGAGGCGCCGGAGCACCTGGAGGGTTTCGTCGCTGGACAGGGCTTTGTTGAGCTGAGCCATGAATTCCTTGGCCTTTCGGCGCCCGGCGCGAGGTCCGGATGCCCGTGCACGCCATGGTGCCGAGCCTTCTTGAACCGCCATGGGGGCGCCAAGTCAACGCACGGCCGGTTCCGGGCACCGGCCGGTGAGGCGTTCCGGGGCGCCGCCGCCGGTATCCTGGGGGAGGAGCACAGGTCCGGACAGGCCGCGGCGCGCGCCGAGTCCGGACGGGTCGCCGGGGCAGGGGGGTGTGTCGCTGGAGGGACGATCGGCGCGTGTTGCCGAATTGGAGGCCACGCCCGGAATCGAACCGGGGTGCACGGATTTGCAGTCCGCTGCGTCACCACTCCGCCACGTGGCCTCGCCGATGGGCTTCATTAAGGTGTCGCATCTGCTTGTGCAAGCCGCACCTGTGCGCGCCGGAGCCCTTGCCCAAAGAAATCTCCGCCGCGCCGCGCCGCCTAGAGCGGCGCGAGCTTGGTGGTATCCTCGCCCCGGTGGAAGGCGATGCCCATGCGGAAACTCTGGGCGATGCGCTCGGCGTGGGAGATGGCCTGGGCGGCGCGCTCCGGCGACAGCTCGCGCGCCGCGGTCTCGCGGAACAGGGCGAGCCAGCGGGTGAAATGCGCGTCCGAAATGTCGGGCAGACGCAGGTGCGCGGGCATGGGGCGGCCGTCGTAGCGGTGGGTCTTCAGCAGCACGTTGGACCAGAAATCGCACATCTTCTCGAGATGCCGCGGCCAGGCGTCCGGCGCGATCTCGCCGTTGAAGACCGGGGAAAGAAGCGCGTCCTCTCGCACCGCGTCATAAAATCCGAACACCAGCCGGCGGATGGCGGCCTCGTCCACCGACGCCACGGCGGGCTCGGACGGGTGATGGGAAAGGATGGGGGGAAGGGCCATCGCGGGGCTCCGAAATCGCGGGACGGCGGGCGCACGGCGGTCCGTCCGGTGATGAATGCTCCGGTCCAGTCTAGCGCCATCTTCCCGGCAGGAAGACGGATGCTGCGCTGCGGCGGAAAGCCACGCGGAACCAGGGTCCCCGGCCGGACAAACCAGAGCCCGGCACGACAGGCCGCCGCCGAATACGCGGCGCCTTGCAAAAGTGTCGGCAGTGTGGCTCTTGAGGCGCGAGGTGGTCCGGGCCGGAGGGCAAAAATGATCGATTTCGCCGAGCTTCGTCGCGGCATGGTGGACGGACAGGTGCGCGCCAACAACGTCACCGACCACCGCATCGTCGCCGCCATGCTGGAGATTCCGCGCGAGCGCTTCGTGCCCGCGCCGCTGAAGTCGCTGGCCTACATCGACGACGACCTGAAGATTCGCGAGGCCACCGCCACCCAGCGCGCCCGCTATCTGGTCGAGCCCATGGCGCTGGCCCGCCTCGTCCAGCTCGCCGACGTGCAGAATGACGAGCACGTGCTCGATGTGGGCAGCGGCACCGGCTATTCCGCCGCGCTGCTCGCGCGCCTCGCCCAGCAGGTGGTGGCGCTGGACGACGACGCGGGATTCGTCGCCGCCTCGTCCACGACCCTGTCGGAGCTCGGCGTGGACAACGTGGCCGTCATGCAGGGCGAGCTCGCCGCCGGCTGGGCCAAGGATGCGCCGTACGACGTGATTCTGCTCAACGGCTCGGTGGATCGCATCCCCCAGCAGCTGTTCTCCCAGCTCAAGGACGGCGGACGGCTCGTGGCGGTGGAAGGCCATGGCGGCGCCGGACGCGCCATCATCGCCACCAAGGCGGGCGGCGTGGTGAGCGAGCGCCCCGCCTTCAACGCCGCGATCCCCGAACTTCCCGGCTTTGCCGCCGCGCCCGGCTTCGTCTTCTGATCCGACCTGTGGCCTGATTGCCGCGGTCCCGGGAAAAGCGACGCGGCATCGAACCGCTTGGTTTCGCGGGCCACGCCCTGCCGCTATGTTTCCAAAAGGTTACCGGGCGGCACAGGTGATGCGGCTTTAGCGCCGCCACGGTTCGGGAGAATTTGATGTCCCTTGCGACACGCCTTCGCCGGCATGCGGTTTTCGCGGCAGTGGCTTTCGCTGCGGCGCTCGTGGCGGCTGTGGCCGGCACCGCGGGCGCGCAGGCCCAGTCGCTCGATTCGGCGCTTGCCTCGGCTTATGTGAACAACCCCACGCTCAACTCGCAGCGCGCCGGCACGCGCGCCGTGGACGAGAACGTGCCGCAGGCCCTGTCGGGCTATCGCCCGAGTCTCGTGGCCACCGCCGGCCTCGGCGCGGAGTATCAGCGGATCCGCAGCCAGGGGCAGGTGGCGAAGGGCAATCTCTGGCCGCGCGGCTTCAGCCTCACCGCCACCCAGACGATCTTCAACGGCTTCATAACGGCGAACTCGACCCGCACCGCCGAATCGCAGGTGCGCGGCTCGCGCGAGACCCTGCGCAACACCGAGCAGACGGTGCTCTACAGCGGCGTGACGGCCTATATGAACGTCATCCAGGCGATCGCCCTGCTCGACCTGCAGCGCCAGAACCTCGCCGCCCTGGAGCAGGAGCTGCGGGCCACCCGCGACCGCTTCAACGTGGGCGAGGTGACCCGCACCGACGTGGCCCAGGCGGAGGCCCGCGTGGCCGACGCGCAATACGGGGTGAGCCAGGCGGTTGCCGATCTCAGCGCCGCCCGCGCGATCTATCGCCAGGTGATCGGCGTCGAGCCGGGCAAGCTCTCCACCCCGCGCTCCATCGAGTTCATGATTCCGGGCTCCCTGAGCAAGGTGATCGACCAGGGCCTCGCCAACCATCCGGCGGTCAAGGCGTCGCAGTTCGCGGTCGATGCGGCCCTGTTCCAGGTGAAGGTGGCGGAAGGCGCCCTGATGCCGAACCTCAACCTGCAGGGCCAGGTGACGCAGAGCTATGATTCGTCGGTCTCGGTGCAGCAGAGCTCGGATGCGGCGGTGACGCTCAATCTCGCGGTGCCGATCTACCAGGGCGGCGCCGAATACGCGACCATCCGGCAGTCCAAGGAGTATCTCTCCCAGGCCCGGATCGAGGTGGACGTGAACCGCGACACGGTGCGGTCCAATGCTGTCCAGGCGTGGGGCACCCTCGAGGCGGCCAAGGTGCAGATCGAGGCGGCCCAGTCGGCGGTGGCCGCCAATACCCTCGCCCTCGAAGGCGTGCGCGAGGAGTGGCGGGTCGGACAGCGCACCACCACCGACGTGCTCAACGCCCAGCGCGACCTCACCAATGCCAAGTCGGCCCTGGTGATCGCCCAGCGCGACCGTGTGGTAGCCGCATATGCGCTGATTTCCATCATCGGCCGGATGGATGCGGTCTCGCTTAAACTGAAGGTTCCGGTCTACAATCCCGTCGTGCATTACAATCAGGTGCGCGACAGCTGGGCTGGGGTGCGGACGCCCGACGGAAAGTAACCAATCGGGCGTCGTCCACGACCTTTTCGCCACCACGGTGTTGCCGGTCGACTCCAGGATGCAATAATTCCTGAGCGCAAAATGATTCTGGCGTCCGTTCGCCGTCTCGCCGGGTGGGGATCCAGGTCCGGGTCCGTTGCCGCGGCGAGCGTTGGGGGCGTCCTCGGCTGAGGTCGTAAGATGTCCGCTAGCCCCAAGCCGCAAGAGCCGTCCATGGACGAGCTTCTCGCCTCCATCCGGCGGATCATCGCCGATGACGAGGCCGATTTTGACATGCCCCGGGTGGTGAAGAACCGCGATCGGGCGGACAGCCTTCCGGCCGCCGCCGAGCCGGTGCCCGCGCCGGACCGCATGGCGTCCGAGGGCGCATCCTCCCGAACCGAGCCCGCGCCGGCCTCCTCCCCGATGGCGCCTGCGGCGCCGGCCGCGGGAGCGTCTGTCGTGGCGCGGGATGGCGCCGAGGACCGCGCGGCGCCGCGCGCCAACGGGTTCGATCCGCGGCCGTTCGCGGACCTGCCGTCCCTGTCGGCTCAACCCGTGGCGCCTGCTCCGGCGGTGTCGCAGCCCTTCCCGCCGCTGCGGGCCAGCGAACGGACTTTGCGGGAAACCCTCGCGCGCCTGCCGGAATCGCCCGAGGCCGCCGGTGCGGATGGGTCGGCGTCGCCGGACCCCGTGGTGCCGGCCCGTTCATCTGAGGAGATCGATGCCATGCGCGCGCCCCTTGATGCCATCCGCCGGAAGGACCTGCTGTCCCCCGCGGTGGATGCCGCGGTTGCCGCGGCGTTCGATTCCCTCGGCGACCTCGTGCTGCCCCAGAAGGACCGGACGGTCGAGGATCTGGTGAAGGAAATTCTCCGGCCCATGCTCAAGGAGTGGCTGGACAAGAACCTTCC
>JAFIHR010000188.1 GCA_017849325.1 Xanthobacter autotrophicus
CTCCTCGCCGGAGAGCGGGGCGGGGGCGAAGCGCGCGCCGTCGCACAGCGCGGCGATGGCGGGAAGGGCGAGCCCGCGCAGCACCGCCAGCATGCCCAGGACCAGGGCGCGCGGCTCCTCGGAGCCCATCACGTAGGCGGCTGAGGCACGCCGGCGCAGGGTGTCGTAGACGAGGCCGGCGATGGCGGCGCGGTCGCCCGATCCGGCGAAGCGGTGGGCGAGGCCCCAATCCTTCAGGGCATCGGCGGCGGGTCGGCGCCGGACGGTCAGGTCCGCCAGCACCTCGATGGCGGCGGAGAGCCGCGCTGCGGGAGTCATGGATTCAGGCGCCTTGGTGCGGTCGCGGTGAGGCTCAGGGAGCCGGCGGCGGCGACAGGAAGGCCCCGGCGCGCGCCTGCTCGCTGAACAGGTCGATGGCGTGGGCGAGCTTCTCGTCCACGATGTGGAGATATTCGGTCCAGTCCTCGTAGCGGGCGAGCTCGGTCTTGCCGTCGCTGATGCCGCGCAGGCCCATGAGCGGCAGCTTGAAGCGCTGCGCCGCGCGCAGCACGGCGAAGCTCTCCATGTCCACCATGTCCTCGGCGATGGCGTCATAGGCCGCCCCCGAGATGATGGCGCCGCCGGTGGAGAGCGAGGCCTCCGGCACCCCCTGGATGCGGTAGGGCAGCTCGATCACCGCCGGCTCGCCGAGGAACGGCGTCTCGCCCTTGGGAAAGCCGAGCGGCGAGGCGTCCATGTCGCGATAGGCGAGGCGCGTCACCTGATAGACCTCGGCATGGTCGAGCCTGCGCGAGCCGGCCGAGCCCAACGTGAAGACGAGATCGGGCAGGCGCTTCGCATGGGCGAGGCTGGCGAGGGCGTGGGCGGTGGTGGCGGCGGCCTCCACCGGGCCGACGCCGGTCATCAGCGGATCGATGCGGGCCTGAAGGGCGGGGCCGTATTCCGGCTGGGTCGCCATGACGAACAGAACCGTCATGCCGCCGACCGGAAGGAGATGGCGGGTGAAATCGTCCATGGGTTTCCTGAAGCGGAGAAGCCGAAGCGTTGGCCAACTCCTTGTCCGGCGCGGCGCGTCTGTCAATCGCCGAGGGGAGGAGAGGGCGGTTCGGCGCGGGTGCCGGCGCTGCGGCGAAGGAGCCTTAGCGACGCGCGCCCGGCCCCGGACTGGCGCGCCAGCACGATGTCGCGCGCCTTCCCCCGCGGCCGCTGGACAGCCGATATGATATATCATATCAAATGTGCCGAACGGATTTGGCCATGCGATCTTCCCTTGATGTGAGCGCGCCGGTTTCAACGGCCCTTCTCGACGCCGCCGGGGTCTCCCGGACGGCTGCGCCCGGGGAGGCTGCGCCCGCGGCGCTGGCCGAGGGTGCCCGCTCCGGCGGCGCGTCGCCGCATTCCGTCCATCACGATGCTTCGCCTTCCGATCATGCCTTAACCCCCGTCGCTGGCCCATCGGGCGCGGCGGGGCATCAGGCGGGGAGCCATCGAGGGGCGGCGGCGCAGGCAGGCCCGGCGGGCTTCTCCCTGCTGCGGCTGTCCCTTGGTGGCCGCCTCCTGATCGCGGCCGGCCTCCTCGCTCCCCTGTGGGCGGCGGTCTATCTGGTGGTGAGGTGAGGATGGCGCCGCTCATCTCGTTCGAGAACCTCACCCTCGGCTACGAGCGCCACCCGGCGGTGCACCACCTCACCGGCGAGGTGAGGGAAGGCACGCTGCTCGCCATCTGCGGGCCGAACGGCGCCGGCAAGTCCACGTTGCTCAAGGGCATCACCGGCGTGCTGGCGCCGCTCGGCGGCCATATCGTGCGCCACGGCTTCGATGTGCACGACATCGCCTATCTGCCCCAGGGGGCGGAGGTGGACCGCTCCTTCCCCATCGATGTCTACGACCTCGTGTCCATGGGCCTGTGGCGGCGCGCCGGCCTGTTCGGCGGCATCGGCCGGGCGGACCGCGCCCGCATCGCCGCGGCGCTGGCCGAGGTGGGCCTCGAAGGCTTCGAGCGGCGGCCCATCGGCACCTTGTCCGGCGGCCAGCTCCAGCGGGTGCTGTTCGCCCGGCTGGTGCTGCAGGATGCGCGGCTGATCCTGCTCGACGAGCCCTTCACCGCCCTCGACGCCACCACCATGACCGAGCTTCTGGAGCTGGTGCGCCGCTGGCACCGTGAGGGCCGCACCGTGCTCGCGGTGCTGCACGATTTCGATCTGGTGCGCGCGGTCTTTCCCGAAACCCTGCTGCTGGCCCGCCGCGCCGTCGCCTGGGGCCCCACGGCGGAGGCGCTGTCGCCGGAAAAGCTCAAGGATGCGCAGCACATGGGCCTCGCCTGGCGGGACGATGCCGCCCCCTGCGAGACCGCCGCGTGAGCGCCCGCCGCGGGTCCGGCCGGGCCGGGCGGGGCCGCGCTTCGGAGACGAGACCATGACCCCCTATGAGGCGCTGCTTCAGCCCTTCGTCGATTTCGAGTTCATGCGCCGCGCCCTGGTCGGCGTGTTCGCGCTCGCGCTCGGGGCGGGGCCGCTCGGGGTGTTCCTCATGCTGCGGCGCATGTCGCTCACCGGCGATGCCATGTCCCACGCCATCCTGCCCGGCGCGGCGCTGGGCTTTCTCGTGGCAGGGCTGAACCTCGCCGCCATGACAATCGGCGGCCTCGTCGTCGGGCTGATGGTAGCGGTCGGCGCCGGGGTGGTGGCGCGCGCCACCGAGCTGAAGGAGGATGCCTCGCTGGCCGCCTTCTACCTCATCTCGCTGGCGCTCGGCGTGGTGATCGTCTCGGCCCGGGGCTCCAACCTCGACCTGCTGCACGTGCTGTTCGGCACGGTGCTCGGCATCGACGACGCAACGCTGCTGCTCATCGCCGCCATCACGACGGTGACCCTGATCGCCCTTGCCGTCATCTGGCGGCCGCTGGTGCTCGACTGCGTGGACCCGACCTTCCTCTCGTCGGTCAGCCGGGTGGGCGGGGCGAGCCATATCGCCTTCCTGTCCCTCGTGGTGCTGAACCTCGTGGGCGGCTTCCATGCCCTGGGCACCCTGCTGGCGGTGGGGCTGATGATGCTGCCTGCCGCCACCGCGCGCTTCTTCGCCCGCGACCTGACCCTCCTGGTGGCGCTCGCCATGCTGATCGCCTTCGGCTCGGGCGCGGCGGGGCTGCTGGTCTCCTACCATTTCGGCACCCCTTCGGGGCCGTCGATCATCCTGGTGGCGGGGCTTGCCTATGGCCTTGCGGTCCTGTTCGGGCCGGCCGGCGGGCTCGTCTCCCGCCTCGCCCCCCGCCGCCATCTCGAAGCGTGAATGAGGAGCCTGCCCATGATCTCGCGCCGCCGTCTCATGATCCTCTCGGCCGCCGCCCTGCTGGCGACGCCCGCCGCCGCCGAGGACACCCCGAAGGTCCCCGTGGTCGCTTCCTTCACCATCCTGGCGGATTTCGTGAAGGAGGTGGGCGGCGACCGGGTGAGCGTCACCACGCTGGTGGGCCCCGACGGCGACGTCCACGTCTTCCAGCCCTCGCCCGCCGATGCGAAGAGCGTCGCTGCCGCCAAGGTGGTAGTGCTGAACGGCCTCGGCCTCGAAGGCTGGGCCGACCGCCTCGTCAAGGCCTCCGGCAGCAGGGCCGAGGTGGTGGCGGCTACCAAGGGCATCACGCCGCGCACGCGCACCGCCACCGAGCCCCAGGACGACGACGAGGAAGTGGGCGCCGCGGCCGGGCACGATCACGAGCAGGCGGACGGCGGCCACTCTCACCATGGCGCCACCGATCCCCATGCCTGGCAGTCGGTGGCCAATGCCGAGGTCTATGTGAGGAACATCCGCGACGGCCTCATCGCCGCCGATCCCGCCGGCAAGGCGGCCTATGCCGCCAACGCCGCCGCCTATCTCGCCCGGCTCGAAGCCCTCGATGCCGAGGTGAAGGCGGCCCTCGCCCGGATCCCGGCGGAGCAGCGGCGCATCATCACCTCCCATGACGCCTTCGGCTATTTCGGCGACGCCTATGGGCTGACCCTCATCGCCCCCGCCGGCGTCTCCACCGAGAGCGAGGCCTCGGCCAGGGACGTCGCCATGATCATCCGGCAGGTGAAGCAGGAGAAGGTGCCGGCGGTGTTCCTGGAGAATGTCACCGACCCCCGCCTCATGGAGCAGATCGCCAGGGAGAGCGGCGCCAAGGTGGGCGGCGAGCTCTATTCCGACGCCCTGACCGATGACAAAGGCCCTGCCGCCACCTACATCGACATGATGCGCTCCAACGTGCGGACCCTCTCCTCGGCGCTCGCGAGCTGAGGCGCCGCCCGAGCCGATCCATTCCCGGCGCCCCCGCTGAGGGGCGCCTTTGCCGCAAGGTGAACCATGGCTGAAACCCAGACCGACAAGATCCCCGTCACCGTCCTCACCGGCTATCTCGGCGCCGGCAAGACCACGCTGCTCAACCGCATCCTCTCCGAGCCCCACGGCAAGAAGTTCGCCGTCATCGTCAACGAGTTCGGCGAGATCGGCATCGACAACGACCTCGTGGTGGGCGCCGACGAGGAAGTGTTCGAGATGAACAACGGCTGCGTGTGCTGCACGGTGCGCGGCGACCTCATCCGCATCATCGACGGGCTGCTGCGCCGCAAGGGCGGCTTCGACGGCATCATCGTGGAGACCACGGGCCTCGCCGATCCGGCGCCGGTGGCGCAGACCTTCTTCGTGGACGAGGAGGTGCAGGCCAAGACCCAGCTCGACGCGGTGGTCACGGTGGCCGACGCGAAATGGCTCTCCGCGCGCCTCAAGGATGCCCCGGAGGCGAAGAACCAGGTGGCCTTCGCCGACGTCATCCTGCTCAACAAGACCGATCTCGTGACGCCCGCCGAGCTCGACGAGGTGGAGGCGCGCATCCGCGGCATCAATCCCTATGCCAAGCTCTACCGCACCCAGAAGTCCGCCATCGACATCTCCAAGGTGCTGAACCAGGGCGCCTTCGCGCTCGACCGCATCCTGGAGATCGAGCCTGCCTTCCTGGAGGCGGATGAGCACGACCATGACCACGACCATGGGCACGGCCACCATCACCACGCCCATGACGACCATCACGAGCACGGTCCCGACTGCGGCTGCGACCATGAGCACGGCCATGACCATGATCATGATCACGACCATGCGCACCAGGAGCACGGCCACCACCATCACGGCCTGAAGGCGGTGCACGACAGCGAGATGCAGTCGGTCTCCTTCTCCACCGAGAAGCCGCTCGATCCCGAGAAATTCTTCCCCTGGGTGCAGAATCTGGTGGCCACCGAAGGCCCGAACATCCTGCGCTCCAAGGGCATCCTCGCCTTCAAGGGCGATCCCGACCGCTTCGTGTTCCAGGGCGTGCACATGATCCTCGACGGGGATCACCAGCGCGCCTGGAAGGAGGATGAGAAACGGGTGAGCCGGATCGTCTTCATCGGCCGCAAGCTGGACGAGAAGGCGCTGGAGGACGGCTTCCTCTCCTGCGCCGCCTGAGGCGCCTGCTGGGGAAGCGGCCCGTGGCCGCCGTCCCCGCCGTCAGGCGCGGATGCGTTCGCGCCGCACCGGCCGGTCGGGATGGTCCGGCAGGGTGATGCGGAAGACGGTGCCTTCCTTGCTGTCCACGAGGCGGATGTCGCCGCCGTGGGCGCGCACCAGCTCCCCGGCGATGGGCAGGCCGAGCCCGGTCCCGCCCCGCCGTGAGGAGGAGACGAACGCCTCGAACAGGTGCGCCCGCCGGTTCTCTGGAATTCCCGGCCCGGTGTCGGCGAGCTGGATCTCCACCGTCGAGCCCACCCGCTTGGCGGTCACCCGGATCTGGTCGCGCTCGGGATCGGCCGGGGCGCGGGCCTCCAGCGCCTGGAGCGAGTTGCGGGCGAGGTTGAGGATGACGCGGAAGAGCTGGTCCGGGTCCGCATCCACCACGATGTTGGGATCCACCGACACCACCCAGGCCACCCCCGCGCCGGGGTGCAGCCCGAGCATCTCGCGCACCTCGTCGAGCAGCGGCAGCAGCTGCACGTCGCGCCGCTCGGGCGCCGGCTCCTGGGCGCGGCCGTAGGACAGGGTCTGCTCGCAATAGGTGATGGCGCGGTCCAGGGTGGCGAGCAGCTTCGGCGCGAAGCGCTGGACCGTGGGATCGGGCAAAGCGGCGAGGCGGTCGGAGATGAGCTGCGCGGCGGCGAGCAGGTTGCGCAGGTCGTGGTTGATCTTGGATACCGCGAGGCCGAGCGCGGCCAGATGGCTCTTCTGCTGCAGGGTCTGGGAGAGGCCGCGCTGCAATTCCTCCAGCGCCTCCTCGGCGGTGCCGATCTCGTCGGTCCGCCCGCTGGGCTCGATGATGCGCGAGGCATCCTCGGGCGCCTCGCGGAACGCCAGCATGCGCTCGGTGAGGCGCCGCATGGGCCGCACGAACAGCGTGTTCAGCGACAGATAGACCAGCGTGCCCGCCAGCACCGCCACCGCCAGCGAGATCAGCGCCACCGTTCCGGTGAACTTCAGCATCGCTTTGCGCAGCGGGGTCTCGTGCAGCACGATCTCGATGAAGTCGGCGCCCGGCGGCGGGTCGCCCACCACCCGCAGGATGCGTCCGTTGCGGGCGAGCAGGGTGGAGGCGGCGCCGCGCACCGCGCTCCACCAGTCCATGTCCCGCATGTCGATATGCACATCGGCCTCGGGCGGCATGTCGGACATGGCGAGCAGGCGCCGCGTGTCCTCCTTCTTCACCACGATGACCATGGCGCCCACGCTGTCGAGCAGCTGGTGGGTGAGGTCCACGGGCACCTCGTCGGGGGCGGCGTCCAGCACCAGAGCGGCGGTGCGCGCCGAGGACAGGCGGTCGGAGATCCAGGCGAGCCGGAAGTTGGCGATGATCGGCACCAGCACGGCGATCTCGGCGATCGCCACCACCGCGAGGGTCAGGGCGAGCAGCTTGGCCGACAGCCCGAGGCCGCGGCGCCGCGGCAAATCGGGCCCCGGCGCCTGGGGCGCCGGTGGCGCCTGCGGCGCTGGCGGGGCCGGAGACGCCGGCCGGGCG
This sequence comes from Xanthobacter autotrophicus, assembly GCA_017849325.1. Taxonomy (GTDB): domain Bacteria; phylum Pseudomonadota; class Alphaproteobacteria; order Rhizobiales; family Xanthobacteraceae; genus Xanthobacter; species Xanthobacter autotrophicus_B. Next base: position 7,016 of record JAFIHR010000188.1, read on the forward strand.
TCTGGCCTATGGCTCGCGCTTGCGGACATGCCTTGCTTTGCGCCGTTGGTCCCCGTCGAAGGGAAAGATCCAGTCGGATCGACTATCTAGGGCAGATAATGCCGAAATTCAGGCGGGACCAGGGGGAGGGAGGTATATCGTCACTCGTCCTCGCCGAAACGGTCGGCGAGCAGGGCTGCGAGGGCCTGCATGACCGCCTCGGCCTCGGCGCCGGTGGCGGTGACGGTCACGCTGGTGCCGGGCGCAGCCGCCAGCATCATGAGGCCCATGATGGAGGTGCCGCCCACCGCCTCGCCGCTGCGACAGACGGTGACGTTGGCGTCGAACTGCTCCACCGTCTGCACGAACTTGGCGGAGGCGCGGGCATGCAGGCCGCGCTTGTTGATGATCGGCAGGCATCGCACCAGCGCCGCCTCCGGCACGTCGCAGCCGCACTCCTCGTTGGCGTCGGCCGGGCCGGTGCAGCCGCAGTCCTGCGAGGTGTCGGCCGGGCTGGCGCCGCCCGTGGCCGAAGCCTCGTCGAGGGGGTCATTTACCAGCGAGGACACGGCTTGCGACATTGATGTATTTCCTGCCGGCTTCCTGGGCGACGTCCACCGCCTCGGTAAGGGACATCTCGTTGCGGACCTTGGCGAGCTTCACCAGCATGGGCAGGTTGACGCCCGCCACCACTTCCACGTCCGGCGAATTCATCACCGAGATGGCGAGATTGGAAGGGGTGCCGCCGAACATGTCGGTGAGGATCACCACCCCGTTGCCGCTCTGCACCTGGGCGACGGCGTCGATGATGTCGTGCCTACGCCGCTCCATGTCGTCGTCCGGCCCGATGGTGACCGTCGCGATATGGCTCTGCGGCCCCATGACGTGCTCAAGCGCGGAGCAGAATTCGTCGGCGAGGCGGCCATGGGTGACGAGTACAAGACCGATCATGCAACCTCCGCCCTCATCCCGGATGAAGGCCTCCCGCGTTGCGGGATCGACATAATCAGAGCAGCTCAAAAATTACGCAAGGGGTGCGACGCACAAAAGCAGAATCAGCTTTCCGCGGCGCCTGTGGATAGCACAGCCGCCAGCAGGAGAAGCGCCGTATCCACTGAGGACGCCGCCAAACGGGCGATGGTCACGCCGGAGATCGTCTCTTGCTGCGTTGCAGGAAGAGGAAGCCGCTCCAACGGTTTTGCTTCAAGGTCGATCACATGGGTGAGCACGCAAGAGGCAGCATGGGGCAGGCGCCGCAGCCCGAGGCCGCGCACCTCCAGCAGGCCGGCCAGCGCTTCGGGCGGGCGGGCGACGAGCAGCCCGTTGTCCACCGATAGGTACACACGGTCGTCTGCGACAAGTTGACCGGGTGGCAGGCAGCGCGGCGCATCGAGCACCAGGCGCGCGGCCAGGGTGGACTTGCCCGACCCCGACGGGCCCCGGATCAGCACGCCCGCCGCGCCGACCCGGACGGCGCTGGCGTGGATGGAGGGGCCCTGCACGCTCACGGCCGGTCCCCTCAGGAGGCCGGCAGGCGCACGACGAAGCGGGCGCCCTTCACCTCGGGCTCGCCGTCCGGGCCCTTGACCGTGCGGTTCTCGGCCCAGATCCGCCCGTCGTGGGCCTCGACGATCTGCCGGGAGATGGACAGGCCGAGGCCGGAATTCTGGCCGAAGCCCTGGTGCGGCCGGTCGGTGTAGAAGCGCTCGAAGATGCGCGACAGCGCGTCGGGCCGGATGCCGGGGCCGTCGTCGTCCACCGTGATCTCCGCCTCGTCCTTCAGCCGACGGCAGGTGACGCGCACCTGCCCGCCCTCGGGCGAGAAGGAGCGGGCGTTGGAGACCAGATTGTCCACCACCTGGCCGAGCCGGGAGGCGTGGCCGGGCACCGTGTAGTTCGCGGGCGCGCCGTGGGCGTGCTCGAAGGCGAGCGTCACGCTCACCCCGTCGTCGCGGCGCACGTCCTGCGCCATGCCCACCACCATCTCCAGCAGCTGCTTGAGATCGACGCTGACCGCCTCCTGGCGCTGCAGCTCGGCGTCGAGGCGGCTGGCGTCGGAGATGTCGGTGATGAGGCGGTCGAGGCGCTTCACGTCGTGCTGGATCACCTCCAGCAGGCGCCCGCGGGAATTGTCGGTCTTGGCGAGCGGCAGCGTCTCCACGGCGCTGCGCAGGGAGGTGAGGGGGTTCTTCAGCTCGTGGGCCACGTCGGCGGCGAAGCGCTCGATGGCCTCGATGCGGTTGTAGAGGGCGCTCGTCATGTCGCGCAGGGCGCCGGACAGATGGCCGATCTCGTCCGAGCGGTCGGTGAAATCGGGGATCTCGACGCGGGTCTTGATGCGCCGGCGCACCCGCTCCGCGGCAGCGGCGAGCTTTCTCACCGGATCGGCGATGGTGCCGGCCAGCAGGAAGGACAGCAGCACCATCACGAAGGCCGCGACCAGGAACACCCGGACGATGACGAAGCGCTCCGCTTCCACCGCCTGGTCGATCTCGCCGCCCTGGGTGGAGAGCAGCAGCACGCCGAGGATGGCGCGGAAGCGCTGGATCGGCACCGCGACCGACACCACCACGCGGCCGCGGTCATCCACCCGCACCTCGCTGGCCTTGCCGCCATTGGCGGCGCGGGAGACCTCCGGATAGCTCTTGCCCTGGAGCGGGCCGTATTCCTTGTAGAGGGGCAGGTCGCCGCGGCCGAACCACAATTGCACCGCCCGCCAGGCGCGCTCGAAGACGTTGGGGCGCGGCTCGTTGGGCGGCGGCAGCTCGTAGCGCAGGATCTCGCCGCGCGAATAGAGCGAGCGCGAATCGAGCAGGAGCTGCCCGTCGCGGTCATAGATGCGCGCCCGGGTGCGGGTCGGCCCCACGAGGCGCCGCAACACCGGGGCGACGCGCTCCGGATTGATGGGGAATTCCAGCGGCGCGTAGCCCTCGTCCGCCGGGCCGTAGCTTTCGCCCGCCTGGAGCTCCATCAGCCGGTCGGGATCCACGGTGAGGGCGTTGGTCTCCACCTGGGCGGACGAGGCGATGGCGGCGGCGATGATCTCGCCCTGCACCAGGAGGCTCTGCACCCGCGCATCGATGAGGCCGGCGCGGAACTCCGACAGATAGAGGATGCCGGAGACGAGGGCGCACAGCCCCGCCAGATTGAGCAGGACGATGCGCCGCGTGAGCGAGGAGAAGCCCTTGAACGCAACGAAGCGCCGCGCCCTCTTGAGCGCGCCGAGGATGCCGAGGCCGCGCGGCGGGGACGCCACCGCGCTCTGATCTGTCTCCGCTGTCATGGCCGGGGACGCCGGGCCGGGGCCGGGGGCCCCATCACCGGCGCTCATTCCTTGAAGCGGTAGCCCACGCCGTAGAGCGTCTCGATCATCTCGAAATTCTCGTCCACGGACTTGAACTTCTTGCGCAGCCGCTTGATGTGGCTGTCGATGGTGCGGTCGTCCACATAGACCTGGTCGTCATAGGCCGCGTCCATCAGGGCGTTGCGGCTCTTCACGACGCCCGGGCGCTGGGCGAGGGCCTGGAGGATGAGGAATTCGGTGACGGTGAGGGTCACCGGCTCGGCCTTCCAGGTGCAGGTGTGGCGCTCGGGGTCCATGCGCAGGTTGCCGCGCTCCAGCACCTTGGCGCTGTCCACCTCGCGCGGGGCGGCGCCGTCGCGGGTGCCGGCGCGGCGCAGCACGGCCTTCACCCGCTCCACCAGCAGGCGCTGGGAGAAGGGCTTCTTGATGAAGTCGTCGGCGCCCATCTTGAGGCCGAACAATTCGTCGATCTCCTCATCCTTGGAGGTGAGGAAGATCACCGGCATGTCGGTCTTCTGCCTGAGGCGGCGGAGCAGCTCCATGCCGTCCATGCGAGGCATCTTGATATCGAGGATGGCAAGATCCGGCGGATTGCTCTTGAACCCGTCGAGCGCGGACGCGCCATCGGTGTAGGTGTCGATGCGATAGCCTTCCGCCTCCAGCGCGATGGACACGGAGGTCAGAATGTTGCGGTCGTCATCGACGAGGGCGATGGTGGGCATGACACCTCTTTCAGCCGTCCGGAGGGGCCGCCTTATTGTGGGGCCCGCTGCGGTGAAGCCGGTTCGCGTGGCCGAAATGTGACACTCAAGGGTCGACGTGCTCAAAATAGCTAGATTCTCACGGAAGTCCAAATGGAAGGGCGCGGGATGCGCGCGCCCCCGCCGGAGTTTGGGCGCGGCCGGGCGATGCAACCCTTCGCCGCCGGGCGCGTTGCATTTCAAGGGGTACGCGCTGCCGGCCGGCGCCCGCCCGCGGAAGCGGGGGCGCGGCACGTCCGGAGGCTGCGCCAAGCCGGAGGGGAGCACCGCTTGCGCGCCGCCGGGCGCCCCGCCATTGTGCGCCGACCATGCCGATTTTCCTTTGGTTCCGAGGAGTTTCAGGATGACCGACACCGCTACCAAGGGCTCCGCCGCCGCCACCGTGCGTCGCCTGGTCCATGAGGCCCGCTTCGGCTCGCTCGCCACGCTGAACGAGCAGGGCGCGCCCTATGCGTCCCTGGTGGCGGTATCGGCGGATGAGGAGGGCCGGCCCACCCTTTTGATCTCCCAGCTCGCGCTCCACACCCGGAACATCGCCCGCGACGGGCGGGTCTCGCTGCTGGTCTCCGCCTTCGGCGCCGCCGATCCCATGGATTCGCCCCGGGCGAGCCTGATGGGCCGGGTGGCGGTGGCGCAGGAGCCGGCGGTGCGCGCGCGCTACCTGGCGCGCCATCCGGGCGCGGCGCTTTACGCGGATTTCAAGGATTTCGCC
>JAFIHR010000189.1 GCA_017849325.1 Xanthobacter autotrophicus
CTTCGACCTCAAGATCAACAAGGGCGAGTTCATCTCCATCATCGGCCATTCCGGCTGCGGCAAGTCCACCGTCCTGTCCATGGCGGCGGGGCTGAACTCGATCTCCTCGGGCGGCATCATCCTCGACGGCCGCGAGGTTTCGGGCGCCGGGCCGGACCGGGCCGTGGTGTTCCAGGCGCCCTCGCTGATGCCGTGGCTGACCGCGCGCGAGAACGTCGCGCTGGGCGTGGACAAGGTCTATCCCGACGCCACCTCCGCCGAGCGGCGCGACGTGGTGGAATATTATCTCCAGCGGGTCGGCCTCGGCGATGCCATGCACCGGCTCGCCGCCGACCTCTCCAACGGCATGAAGCAGCGTGTCGGCATTGCCCGCGCCTTCGCCCTCTCGCCCAAGCTGCTGCTGCTCGACGAGCCCTTCGGCATGCTCGACAGCCTCACCCGCTGGGAGCTGCAGGAGGTGCTGATGGACGTGTGGAAGCGCACCAAGGTCACCGCCATCTGCGTCACCCACGACGTGGACGAGGCCATCCTCCTCGCCGACCGGGTGGTGATGATGTCCAACGGTCCGAAGGCGAAGATCGGCAATGTCATGGAAGTCAGCCTGCCGCGGCCGCGCACCCGCAAGGAGCTGCTGAACCACGCCGATTACTACGCCTATCGCGAGGAACTGCTCGACTTCCTCGAAGCCTACGAGGGCGGCGCCAATCCCGCGCCCGAGCAGCTCGCAGCCATCCAGAACAAGCGGGCCCAGCGCATCGCGCGCCAGACCGCCGAAACCCGCAAAGCCGCGGAGTGACCACCGTGACCAAGAAGCTCGTCATCATCGGCAACGGCATGGCCCCCGGCCGCATGCTCGAACACCTCTTCGAGCAGGCCCCCGGCCTCTATGACGTCACCATTTTCAATGCGGAGCCGCGGGTCAATTACGACCGCATCATGCTCTCGCCGGTGCTCTCCGGCGAGAAGGCCTACGAGGACATCATCATCCATGACGATGCCTGGTATGCCGAGCACGGCGTGACCCTCAACAAGGGTGCCAAGGTCACCAGGATCGACCGCGCGGCGAAGACCGTCACCTCCGCCAACGGCATCACCGCGCCCTACGACAAGCTGGTGATCGCCACCGGCTCCGCGCCCTTCATCATCCCGGTGCCCGGCGCGGACCTGCCCGGCGTGCTCGCCTATCGCGATCTCGACGACGTGGATGCCATGCTCGCCATCGCGCAGCGCACCGGCGCGGCCGGCGGCGGCAGGGCGGTGGTCATCGGCGGCGGCCTGCTCGGCCTTGAAGCCGCTTACGGCCTGAAGCGCCAGGGCATGGACGTGACGGTGGTGCACCTCATGCCCACCATCATGGAGCGCCAGCTCGATCCGGCGGCCGCCTACCTGCTGGAGAAGGCGCTCACCGAGCGCGAGATCACCATCCTCACCAAGGCCAACACCAAGGCGATCCTCGGCAAGGATCACGTGGAGGGCGTGGCGCTGGAGGACGGCAAGGTCCTGCCCGCCGACCTCGTGGTGATGGCGGTGGGCATCCGCCCCTCCGCCCAGCTCGCCAAGGAGGCGGGGCTCACCGTCAACCGCGGCATCGTGGTGGACGATGCCATGGCCACCTCCGATCCCTCCATCTACGCCCTCGGCGAGTGCGCCGAGCATCGCGGCATGTGCTACGGCCTCGTGGCGCCGCTCTATGAGAGCGCCAAGGTGCTGGCCGACCGGCTGTCCGGCGGGGCGGCGGAATACCTCGGCTCGGTGACCTCCACCAAGCTGAAGGTGACCGGCGTCAACCTCTATTCCGCCGGCGACTTCGCCGAGGCCGAGGACCGCGAGGAGATCGTGCTGCGCGATGCCGCCAAGGGCATCTACAAGCGCCTGGTGCTGAAGGATGACCGCATCGTCGGCGCCGTGCTCTATGGCGATGTCGCCGACGGGCCGTGGTACTTCGACCTCCTGAAGCGCGGCACCGACGTCTCCGAGCTGCGCGAGACGCTGATCTACGGCCAGTCCTATCAGGGCGGCGGCGCGGCGGATCCGGCGGCGGCGGTGGCGGCGCTGGCCGACGACGCGGAGATCTGCGGCTGCAACGGCATCTCCAAGGGCAAGATCGTCGCCGCCATCACCTCCAAGGGCCTCACGTCCCTCGATCAGGTGCGCGCCCACACCAAGGCGTCGGCCTCCTGCGGCTCCTGCACGGGGCTCGTGGAGCAGCTCATGGCGCTGACCCTGGGCGAAGCCTACAACCCCTCCGCCGTGACGCCGGTGTGCACCTGCACCGACCTCGGCCACGGCGAGGTGCGCCGCCTCATCAAGGCGAAGGGGCTGAAGACCATCCCCGCGGTGATGCAGGAGCTGGAGTGGAAGACCTCCTGCGGCTGCGCCAAGTGCCGCCCGGCGCTCAATTACTATCTGGTCTGCGACTGGCCGGACGAATACGCGGACGATTACCAGTCCCGCTTCATCAACGAGCGGGTCCACGCCAACATCCAGAAGAACGGCACCTATTCGGTGGTGCCGCGGATGTGGGGCGGGGTGACCTCCTCGGCCGAGCTGCGCGCCATCGCCGATGTGGTGGACAAGTTCGCCATCCCCACCGTGAAGGTCACCGGCGGCCAGCGCATCGATCTTCTCGGCGTCGAGAAGGAAGACCTTCCGGCGGTGTGGGCGGATCTCGGCAAGGCGGGCTTCGTCTCGGGCCAGGCCTATGCCAAGGGCCTGCGCACGGTGAAGACCTGCGTCGGCTCGGAATGGTGCCGCTTCGGCACGCAGGATTCCACCGCGCTCGGCATCCGCATCGAGAAGTTCATGTGGGGCTCATGGACCCCGGCGAAGGTGAAGCTCGCGGTCTCCGGCTGCCCGCGCAACTGCGCCGAGGCCACCTGCAAGGACATCGGCGTCATCTGCGTGGACAGTGGCTTCGAGATCCATTTCGCCGGCGCCGCGGGCCTCGACATCAAGGGCACCGAGGTGCTCGGCCTGGTGAAGACCGAGGACGAGGCGCTCGAGCACGTGGTGGCGCTCATGCAGATGTACCGCGAGCAGGGCCATTACCTGGAGCGCATCTACAAGTGGGCGAAGCGCATCGGCTACGACGAGGTGCGCGCCCAGATCCTGAACGACGCGGACAAGCGCAAGGGCTATTTCGACCGCTTCGTCTTCTCCCAGAAGTTCGCCCAGGTGGATCCCTGGTCGGAGCGCGTCTCCGGCAAGGACAAGCATGAGTTCAAGCCTTTGGCGGTCATCGCCGAAGCGGCCGAGTGAGGAGAGCCGTCATGACCTTTTCCCGCATGAACTGGGTCGCCATCGGCCATGTGGACGACATCCCGAGGCGCGGTGCGCGCTGCGTGAAGACGCCGGCCGGCGCCATCGCCGTGTTCCGCACCGAGGACGACCAGGTCTTCGCCCTGGAGGACCAGTGCCCGCACAAGCGCGGGCCGCTTTCCCAGGGCATCGTGCATGGCCACGCGGTGACCTGCCCGCTGCACAATTTCGTCATCTCGCTGGAGACCGGCGCCGCGCTGGGAGCCGACGAGGGCCAGGTGAAGACCCTGCCGCTGCGCAACGAGGACGGGGCGCTGTTCCTCTCCCTCGACGCCCTCTCGCTCGTCGCGAAGTAGGAGGCCCCGCCATGGCCCCGCGTGTGCCCTCCGTCGCCGCTCCGCCGCCCGCCCGGGTGGAGAGGCTTGCCGTGCTGCCGGTCTTCCTGTCGCTCGACGGCAAGGACGTGCTGGTGGCCGGCGGCACCGAGGCGGCCGCCTGGAAGGCGGAGCTGCTGCACGCCGCCGGCGCGCGGGTGCAGGTGGCGGCGGCCGGGCCGTGCGCCGGGATGGCGGCGCTGCTGGCCGCCCACGGAGCCGACGGCGGCATCGTCGCCACGGCCCCGGATTGGCGCGACCTCTCCCTCGACGGCTTTCATCTGGCCGTGGCGGACCTTGAGGGGGAGGACGCGGCCGGGTTCGCCACGGCCGCGCGTGCGGCCGGCGTGCCGGTGAATGTGGTGGATCGTCCGGAGCTGTGCGCCTTCCAGTTCGGCTCCATCGTCAACCGCTCCCCGGTGGTGGTGGGAATCTCTACCGATGGCGCCGCCCCGGTGCTGGCGCAGGCCATCCGCCGGCGCATCGAGACGGTGCTGCCGCGCCACCTCGCCGCGTGGGGCGCGCTCGCCGCGCGGGTGCGCCGGACGGTGGCCGCGCGCCTGCCGGTGGCGGCGATGCGCCGCGCCTTCTGGGAACGCTTCGCCGATCGCGCCTTCGCCGCGGGGTCCGGTCCCTCGGTGGAGGATGAGGCCGAGGCCTTCGCCTCCTGCGGCGGGCCGGCGGGCGGACGGGTGACCCTGGTGGGCGCCGGCCCCGGTGATCCGGAATACCTCACCTTGAAGGGCATGCGCGCCCTGCAGTCGGCTGACGTGATCCTGTTCGACGATCTGGTCTCGGCCGAGCTTCTGGAATTCGCCCGGCGCGAGGCGAAGCGGATGCTGGTGGGCAAGCGCGGCGGGCGCGAGAGCTGCCGGCAGGAGGACATCAACGCGCTGATGCTCAGCTTCGCCCGGCAGGGCAAAAGGGTGGTGCGGCTGAAGGCGGGCGATCCGTCCGTGTTCGGCCGCTCGGGCGAGGAGATCGCCTTTCTGGAGCGGGCCGGCATTGCCGTGGACGTGGTCGCCGGCATCACCACGGCGAGCGCCATGGCGGCGGGCCTGAAGACCTCGCTCACCCATCGCGACTGCGCGCAGTCGGTGCGCTTCGTCACCGGCCATTCGCGCCAGGGCCGCCTGCCCGAGACGCTGGACTGGCGGGCGGTGGCCGATCCCACCACCACCACGGTGTTCTACATGGGCGGGCGCACCGCGCCGGAGATCGCCGGCCGCCTCATGGGCGAGGGCATGAGCCCGGAGACCCCGGTGGTGATCACCGCCAATGTCAGCCGCGCCGACGAGCGCCGCTGGGCCGGTCCGTTGTCCGCCATGGCCAGGGGCATCGGCGGCATCGGCTACGACGACCCGGTGATCATCGGCATCGGCCGGGTGTTCGCGCAGCAGGCGGCCGCGGCGGGCGCGCAGCCGCTCCAGGCGGTGGGCGCATAGGCCGTACGCCGGGCGAGAAACAGGAAAGCCGGCACGTGGGCGCCGGCTTTCGCTCGTCTGAGGCTGCGCTCAGTAGCAGGGCGGATAGGGATAATAGCCGCAGGGCGGGGGAGCCGAGGCGGCCGCCGCCGCGGCGCCGGCGGTGATCGCTCCGGCGGCAAAGCCCGCCGCCGCCGCGCCCGCCGGGTAATAGGGATGGGCATACCAGGCGCCGTGGTAGACCGGCGCATGGTAATAGGCACCGCCGCGATAGGCTGGATAGCCGCCGAAATGGGCGACGCCGCCGCCATACGGACCGCGCACCGCCCAGGCGTCGATGAACACCGCCACCGGCCCGCCGGCGGCCAGCTGGCCCTCCAGCACGGCCACCTCGAAGGTCAGGGTCGTGCCCTCGAGCTTCGGCTTGGTGAGCTCCACCACCACGTCGGACACCTCGCCCGGCTTCGCGCCGAGCACGGACACCGTGGCGTTGGGCGGATCGACGGCGAAGCTGTTCTTGCCCTCGTCCCACTGCATCAGGAATTGCTGGATGGTCTCGTGGCCGGCGGCGCGCACCGGGCGGTCGGCGAACACGATGGTGTTGCCGGACACGCCGGTGAGGGTGAGCTTGGTGCCTTCCAGCTTGGCCCCATCGGCATTGATCACCGCGAGCGAGGGCACCGGCCGGTCCGCATAGCTGGGCGCGCCGATGGACTTCTGCAGCGGAACGTGGGGCTGCGCCTTGGCCGCATCCTGGGCATGGGCGGCGCCGGCCGAGAGCAGCAGGGCCGCCGCCAGGGCTCCGGCGGTGCGGCGCGCCGCGGCGGTGGCTGTGGCGAGTGTCGTGGTCATGGTCTGAGGCTCCTTTCGCGGATCGGGAGACGCCGGGGGGCGGGAGGCGTGATCTGAGGCCGCGCCTGCATTTCCCCAGGGAGCCATCCGGTTCCGGACATGGGTCGACGTCGTGGAAGCTGGGCTTGCTGCCGGATCGGCAATGGCGCGTTCCTCCGGGCTGAAGCCGCTCCCGTGCGCCCGCTTCTTAGCTGATTCATCCCCGCCAGCCTTCATGCATTGCACACCGAGCCGGCTTCCCGTTGCCGGCGGGACCCGATGGCGTGGCGAGAGCGGCCCGGCGCGCGGGCGGGGGATGCGCCGGGCCGTCCCGCTGCAGGGGGCGTTTACCCCGTGCAGTGTCCGACGGGCGCCGCCCGCCGGCCGACCGGAAGATTCCGGACACCCGGGAGGGCCGCGCGGCAAGGCATGATGGGTCCTCGTCTACAATAAAAAGACATCATCCGCGGGTGCATACTCGTATTTTTACTTAGCGGTCCGTCACACACATTGTGCGCTGCAGTCTTCCGGACGCCATTGCATTCCTGTAAGCGCATAGCCTATGAGTCGGCTCGACGCTTGCCTTTAGAGGACAGAGGTCGGCAATTTTGCAGCAGGTATCGTCCCAGCGGGTGGGGCCGCTCGCCGCCCTGCCGGATCTGCTGGCGGAATTCGGCGTGCCCCTCGCCGCGGTGCTCGACGGCAGCGGCGTCGGGCCGGAACAGCTCGCGGCCGAGGCGCGCGTGCCGCTTTCCGCGCTCCACGGGGTGCTGGAACGCGCCGCGGTGCTGACCGGCTGCGCCCATTTCGGCCTCCTCCTCGGCATGCGCCACGACCACCGCGTCCTCGGCGCGGTCGGCGAGATGATGAGCCGGGCGGCGACCCTCGGCGACGCGCTGCGCGACTATGCGAGCGTGCAGATCGGCTATTCGCGCGGCGCCATCGTCTATCTGCACCGCCTCGGCGGCGACTATGCCCTGGGCTACGGCGTCTATGCGACCGGGACCGCCGGCGGGCGGCAGGTCTACGATCTGGTGCTGGCGATCGGCTGCAACATCGTGCGCGGCCTGACCGAGGGCCGGGTGCGGCCGGTGCGGGTGCTGGAATGCTGCGCCCCGCCGCAGGACCCCGCGGTCTATCTCGGAGTGCTGAAGACGCCGATGCTGTTCAACCAGGAGCAGAGCTGCGTCGTCATCTCCGCCCGCGACATGGAGGCCCCGCTGCCCCAGGCCGACGGGACCGAGCACCGCCGGCTCTACGATCAGCTCCAGCAGCGGCTGGGCCGCGACCTCAAGGACCTCGCCGCCCAGGTGCGCCACGCCATCCGGCCGCGCCTGATGATCGGCGAGGCGAGCCGGGCCGCGGTGGCGCGCGACCTCGGCCTCAGCGCCCGCACCTTCACCCGCCAGCTCGCCGCGGCGGGCGTGACCTTCGAGGCGATCAAGGACGAGGTCCGCTTCGCCGTGGCGCAGGAGCTGCTCGCCCTCACCAGCCTGCCCGTGGGGCGGGTGGCCGAGGCGCTGTCCTACACCACCCACAGCGCCTTCGATCACGCCTTCCGGCGCTGGGCGGGGGTGTCGCCCTCGGCCTGGCGCACGGCGCGGCAGGAGGACTGACGGCCGGGCCGGCCAGCCCCGGGGACAAAGGGGCTGGCCGGCGCCGTTCCGGATCAGTGGAACAAGGCGAACGACTTGTTCAGCGTGATCCAGATGCCCCAGGCGATGGGCAGGCCCACCGCCGCCCAGGCGAGCAGCGCCGGGGTGTCGAAGCCGCCCTTGCCGATGCCGAAGGAGCCGTGCTTCTCGGCGGCGTCCGCGGCCCGCGTCGCGGCCTGCAGCTTGGCCAGTTCCGCCTCGCTCATGTTCCAGCGGTGCGCCACCGGACGGACCAGGGCGTTGGCGATGAGCCCCACCACCAGCATGCAGGCGAGGATGTACATGGTGGAGGTGTAGAGCGCCGCGCCGGAGAGCCCGGCATTCACCTGCGCCTCGCGGATATAGTTCACCACCACCGGGCCGATGATGCCCGCCGTCGACCAGGCGGTGAGCAGCCGGCCGTGGATGGCGCCCACGAACTGGGTGCCGAACACGTCCGCAAGATAGGCCGGCACCGTGGCGAAGCCGCCGCCATACATGGACAGGATGATGCAGAAGGCCGCGACGAACAGCACCTTCGACTGGATGCTCGCCGCCCAGGGCGCCAGCAGGTAGAGCGCGATGCCGAGGACGAAGAAGGTGTAGTAGGTGTTCTTGCGGCCGATCTTGTCCGACAGCGAGGCCCAGAAGAAGCGGCCGAGGATGTTGAACAGCGACAGCAGGCCCACGAAGCCCGCCGCCACGCCCGCCACCGTCGCCTTCTGGCCGGCATCGAGCTGGGAGAAGGCGACCGCCGGCTGGCCGATCAGCGTGCCGCCGAAGATCTCCTGCAGCATGGGCGAGGCGATTCCGAGCACGCCGATGCCGGCCGACACGTTCATGCACAGCACCAGCCAGATGAGCCAGAACTGCGGCGTCTTGTGCGCGTCGCGCAGGTGCACGTTGTGCTCGGTGATCATGCGCTTGGTGTTGACCGGCGGGGTCCAGCCCTCCGGACGCCAGCCGGTGGGCGGCAGCCGGTAGCCGAACGCGCCGGCCATCATGAAGACGAAGTAGATCGCCGCCAGCACCAGCAGCGTCTGCATGGCGCCCACGGAGGAGGGGGTGCGGAAGTGGTTCATCAGCATGTCGGCGAGGGGCGAGCCGATCATGGCGCCGCCGCCGAAGCCCATGATGGCCATGCCGGTGGCCATGCCGCGCTTGTCGGGGAACCACTTGATGAGGGTGGAGACCGGCGAGATGTAGCCGAGGCCGAGGCCGATGCCGCCGATCACGCCCGAGCCGAGCCAGAGCAGCCAGAGCTGGTGCAGGTGGATGCCGATGGCGGAGATCACCATGCCGCCGCACCAGCACACGGCCGCCGCCACGCCCGCCTTGCGCGGCCCGGCGCGCTCCAGCCAGCCGCCGAACAGCGCCGCCGAGGTGCCGAGCAGCACGAAGAACAAGGTGTAGATCCAGCCGAGATCGGCGATGCGCCAGTCACAGGTGGTGGTGAACAGCGCCGCCGCGAGGCTCTGGTCGGGGCAGGCATGGGGCGCGGTGATGCCGACGGCGCGCGACAGGGGCAGCCAGAACACGCTGAAGCCGTAGGCCATGCCGATGCACAGATGGATGCACAGCGCCGCCGGCGGCACGAGCCAGCGGTTGAAGCCGGGCCTGGCGATGATCCGTTCTCGGTCGAGCAGGCCGGGGCGCAGGCCCCCGTCTGCAATTGGCGTGGCGATGGTCATCTTCGTTTCCTCTCCCAAGGCAGTTTCTTGACGACGTTTGTTCTGGCCGGCGGCGTCGGCACGTGCGCGCGGATGGGGCGCAGGCGCACGGCCTCGTTTGGAGACGGGGCACCGTCTCCATCCGGACTGTCAGCGGGGAGGGGCCGGTCGGTCGGCGCGCGGCCGCGGCGCCGTTCGGCCGGCCCGCACGCTAGGAGCCGTCGACGGGCTTCACCCTCGCCAGCGCCAGGCGTACCAGCGGGGCGAGCCGATCCGGCTCCGACTGGAAGGTGGCGATGACGTCGGCGCGCATGCGCCGGCTCCAGAACTGGTTGATGTGCTCGGCGATGGCCGCCACCGCCTCGTCCTCGGGATAGGACTTGAAGAAATCGGCGATCTCCGCGGCCATCCGGGCGAGCTTCTCGCGATGCTGCGGGGTGTGGGAGATGTCGCGCGCGTCAGCGGGGGCGGCGGAGGGGACGGATGGTGCGGGCATGGCGCGGAGAGGCCTGGCAGATTGCAATGCGGGGTTCGGGCACGGGGCGGCGGCGCGCGCGAGGGGGCGCAGCCGCGGGAAGCGGGCGCGCGCGGCGGCGCCCGGCTGGGCCGAGGGGTGGGCCGGGTCGAGGACGGGGCCGGTCATGGCGCGGCGCCCTCCGGTGGCATGACCTCGCAGGGCGTGGCGAGGGCGCCGGTGTAGAGCAGCGCGGCGTCCGGGCGGGCGACGCAGACCAGGGTCAGCCCCAGCGCCTCGGCCCGCTCGATGGCGAGGGAGGTGGGCGCGGAGATGGAGACCAGCGTGCCGGCGCCGAAGATCGCCGCTTTTTCCACCATCTCGAAGGAGGCGCGGCTCGTCACGAGGAGGAAGCCGGCGCTGGGATCGCCGCCGGCGCGCAGCTCGGCGCCGATCAGCTTGTCGAGGGCATTGTGGCGGCCCACGTCCTCGCGCGCGGCGCGGATCCGTCCGTTCGCGTCGCACCAGGCGGCGGCATGGACCGCGTGGGTGGCGGCGTTGAGCGGCTGGTGCGCGTCGAGGGCGGTCAGCGCCGCCTTGATGGCGTCCGGGCGCACCGCCAGCGTGCCGTCCACCCGCTGCGGCGCGAAGGGCAGCGCGGCGAGCTCCTCCACCCCGCACAGGCCGCACGAGGTGCGCCCCGAGAGGTTCCGCCGCCGCGCCAGGTGCTCGCGGAAGCGGCCGGGGTCGAGCGTGACGGTGACGACGAAGCCCTCGGGCCTGCGCGCCACATCGATGCCACGGATCTCCGCCACCGCGCGGATGATGCCCTCGGTGAGGCTGAAGCCGGTGACGAAATCCTCGAGATCGGCGGGCGTCGTCATCATCACCGCATAGGGCATCACCCCATAGACGATGTTGACCGGCACCTCCTCCGCCACCTCGGTGGCGCGGGGCGCGGCCAGCCCGCTGTCGTAGCGCACCGGCACGGCGGTGGCGGCGAGGGCTCCCTCGAGCCGGAACGCGACCGGCTGCGGCGGGCGTGGGCGGGACGGCGGGCTATTCGGCGGCATCGGGCACGCCTCCCGCGATGCGCCGCAGCGCGACATCTTCCTCGAGATTGCGCTCCTGCCAGGGCGAATGCTGGTTGGTGCGGCGCACCTGCACCGCCGTCACCTTGTATTCCGGGCAGTTGGTGGCCCAGTCCGAATTGTCGGTGGTGATGACGTTGGCGCCGGTCGAGGGATGGTGGAAGGTGGTGTAGACCACGCCCGGCTGCATCCGCTCGGAGATGTCGGCGCGCAGCGCGATCTCCCCC
>JAFIHR010000190.1 GCA_017849325.1 Xanthobacter autotrophicus
CCTTATTCGTCAGCCGCCGCGGCGGCCGCGGCAGCGGCCGGCTTGTCCGGCGCCGGGGCGTCGTCATCGGTGTCGAGGGTCGGCTGCTGCTGCGTGGCGCGCGAGCGGGGCAGGGGGATGATGCGGACCGGCCGCTGGCCCGGCTGCTCCGATTGCGGCGCCAGCGGCGCCGAGGCGGTGGCGGCGAGGGACGGCTGCTCATACTGGGTGGCGCCGGCGACGGCCGGCTGGCCCTTGCCCGCCCCGCCCTTGCCATCGTCGAACTTCGGCTGCGACATCTCGCGGGCCTGCTGCTCGGTCACCAGGATGTCGCCCTTGCCGAGGGTGCTCTGGTCCTCCAGGCCGGCGAGGGCCTGCGCCCAGGACTGGCCCGGCGCCCGGCAGGAGCAGGACGGCACGAATTCCTTGCGGTAGCGCAGCGCGTTGGGCAGCGACATGTAGGGCTGGCCGCTGACGCTGCTGGCGTTCTTGATGGAGCCCGACGTGGGGTAGGCGAAGAGCTGCGCCTCGGTCGCCGGGCACAGCCGGCGGCAGCGCTCCTCGTCCGCCTGGAAGCGCTGCGGGCTCGCCCCATTGGAGATGGGGAAATAATAGCCGTCGCAGGTGCGCACGCACACCGTGCGGTAATAGCTCGACTTCGGCTCCTCGGTCGGCGCCAGCACGTCGCCGTTGGGCGCGAGGGCGGCGTCCGGCTCCTCCTGCGCGGGCAGGCCGAACAGGGTCTCGAAGAAGTTGCGCTGCCGCGGCGGCTTCGGCTGCGCCGGAGCGGCGGCCGTGACGGCGCCGGAATATTGCGGGCCGCAATTGCCCTGGGCGAGGGCGAGGAGCAGCGCCCGGCGCTGGCCTTCGCGGTCGCCGCCGCCGCGCTCGAGGCCGGCGAGGCTGGACCGCAGGCGCGAGATCTGGTCGGAGATCTGGTCGCACTGGGGCGGGCGCGGCGGGCCCTGGAAGATGAGGAAGCCGCGCGGCGCGTCGCAGCCCATGCTGCGCGATTGCGCTGTCAGGCGGCTGATGTCGTTGCGGACCTGGTTGGCCTGGGCGGCCTGGCCGCCACCGCCGCCGCGGTCGAGCGCGCCGAGGGAGGCTTCAAGCTGCGCGCAGCTCGCCGCCAGGGCCGCGGTGGCCGGCAGGACGAGAACGAGTGCCGACATCGCCGTGAGAGCCACCGCTCTCCCCCGTCCGGCAAGGGCGCCGAAGGCCATGCTCAAACCGCGCAATCGTCCCATCCTCTTCCTGTTCGGGGCGCCGTGGTTCCGGCGTCGCCCGCGCCGGCGCTGCCCGGCTGCATCTGTCTTGCAGATACCTGTGGCTCCTTTGGGGCCGGACAATGGTGTCCAAAGTGTGATCCACCGGCAAGACGCGGGCCGCGGACGCTCAGGTTTTCCCGCGGGTGCGGATGGCGAAGGTATCGAAGGCATATTCGGCGATCTGCCACCACACCAGCTGGTCGGAGCGGATCGCCAGCATGGAATCCAGCGCCTGCTTGAAGGTGGCGTTGGTGGCGGCGATCTCGTGGTAGAGCTCGAACGCTGCGGTGTGCGCCGCATCGAGGATGGACTGGGGAAACGCCCGAAGCTCCGCCCCCTGCTGCACGAGGCGCCGCAGAGCCGGCGGATTGACCGAATCGTACTTGCCCAGCATCCAGGTGTTGGCCGCCTCGCAGGCCTGGCGGACGATGGCGCGGTAGGTCTCCGGCAGGGCATCCCAGGAGGCCTGGTTCACCACCAGGTGCATCATGGCGCCGCCTTCCCACCACCCGGGATAATAATAGTACTTGGCCACCCGCACGAGGCCGAGCTTCTCGTCGTCATAGGGGCCGACGAACTCCGCCGCGTCGATGGAGCCGCGCTCCAGCGCCGGATAGACATCGCCGGGCGGAAGCTGGAGCGGCACCGCGCCGAGCTTCGCCAGCACCTGCCCGCCCATGCCGCTGATGCGGAACTTGAGGCCCTTCAGGTCGTCCGGGGAATTAAGCTCCTTGCGGAAGAAGCCGCCCATCTGGCAGCCGGAATTGCCCATGGGCATGGAGGTGACGCCGAACCGCTTCAGCACCCCGTTGATGATCTCCTCGCCGCCGCCGAAGGCCCACCAGGACTGCTGCTGGCGGGCGTTGAAGCCGAACGGCACGCCGGTGCCGAAGGCGAGGGTGGGATCCTTGCCGGCGTAGAAATAGGTGGCGGTCTGGGCGCATTCCACCGAGCCGGTGGAGACCGCATCGAGCGCCGCGAGGCCGGGCACGATCTCCCCCGCCGGGAAGGTCTGGATCCTGAAGCGCCCGCCGGTCGCCTCCGCCACGTAGCGGGCGAACATCTGCGCCGTTCCGAAGATGGTATCGAGGGTGCGCGGAAACGAGGAGGTGAGGCGCCAGCTCACCTCCGGCGCGCCCTGGGCGAGCGCGGGGGTCGCCAGGGCCCCGGTCGCCGCTGCGGCAGAGGCGCCGATGAGGCGGCGGCGGTCGATCTTCATGGGAGGGGATCTCCAGGTCCGGTGCCGCCGGGACGCGCCGGGGGCGGGGCGCTGTCACCGAAGGCGCAATGTCGAAGGCGTGTCACGGGGCGGGCCCAAGGTCAATGGCGCCGGAGGGTTCCCTTTCCTACCTCCCGCTCCCATATGAGGAGCACTCAACGCCAGGGTGAAGCA
>JAFIHR010000191.1 GCA_017849325.1 Xanthobacter autotrophicus
AAAAAAAGCGCCCGCCGAAGCGGGCGCCTTTGCTCATCTTCGTCCGCCACACCCGGCGGCGGAACCCGCCTCAGGCCTGCGGCTGGGGCTCGATGGAGCCGCCGGCTCCCCCCGGCCGCGGCCGGTTCTTGGAGGCGGGAATGGCCGAGCCGCGCGGATTGGCGGGCTCCACGGTGCTCTCCCGCGTGGGCGTCTTGCCGTCGAGCAGGTCCACGATCTCGTCGCCCGACAGGGTCTCGTATTCCAGCAGACCCTTGGCGAGAGTCTCGAGGTCCGCCTGCTTCTCCGTGAGGATGCGCTTGGCCTCGTCATAGCCCTCGTCCACCAGGCGGCGCACCTCGCGGTCGATGGTCTGGGCCGTGGCCTCGGACACGTTCTGCTGGCGCGACACCGACATGCCGAGGAACACTTCGTCCTGGTTGTCGCCATAGGCCACGGTGCCGAGATCCTCGGAGAAACCCCAGCGGGTCACCATCATGCGGGCGAGGCGGGTGGCCTGCTCGATGTCGGAGGCGGCGCCGGAGGTCACCTTGTCATGGCCGAAGATCAGCTCCTCGGACACCCGCCCGCCCATCATGATGGCGAGGCGCGAGGTCATCTGCTCGTAGCTCATGGAGAGCTTGTCGCGCTCGGGGAGCTGCATGACCATGCCGAGCGCGCGACCGCGCGGGATGATGGTGGCCTTGTGCACCGGATCGGTGGCCGGAACGTTCAGCGCGACGATGGCGTGGCCGCCCTCGTGATAGGCGGTGAGGAGCTTCTCCTCCTCCGTCATCACCAGCGAGCGGCGCTCGGCGCCCATCATCACCTTGTCCTTGGCGTCCTCGAACTCGGCCATGGTGACCATGCGCTTGTTGCGCCGGGCCGCCATGAGCGCCGCCTCGTTGCAGAGGTTGGCGAGGTCCGCGCCGGAGAAGCCGGGGGTGCCGCGGGCGATCACCTTCAGGTTCACGTCGGGCGCCACCGGGATCTTGCGGGCATGCACCTTCAGGATCTGCTCGCGGCCCACCACGTCCGGGTTGGGCACGATCACCTGACGGTCGAACCGGCCGGGACGCAGGAGCGCCGGATCGAGCACGTCCGGGCGGTTGGTGGCGGCGATGAGGATGATGCCCTCATTGGCCTCGAAGCCGTCCATCTCCACGAGGAGCTGGTTGAGGGTCTGCTCGCGCTCGTCATTGCCGCCGCCGAGGCCGGCGCCACGGTGGCGGCCCACCGCGTCGATCTCGTCGATGAAGATGATGCACGGCGCGTTCTTCTTCGCCTGCTCGAACATGTCGCGCACGCGGCTCGCGCCGACGCCCACGAACATCTCAACGAAGTCGGAGCCGGAGATGGTGAAGAAGGGCACGTTGGCCTCGCCGGCGATGGCGCGGGCCAGCAGCGTCTTGCCGGTACCGGGCGGGCCGACGAGGAGCACGCCGCGCGGGATGCGCCCGCCGAGGCGCTGGAACTTCTGCGGGTCGCGCAGGAAGTCCACGATCTCGGTGAGGTCGCTCTTCGCCTCGTCGATGCCGGCCACGTCCTCGAAGGTGACGCGGCCGTGCGCCTCGGTGAGCAGCTTGGCGCGGCTCTTGCCGAAACCCATGGCCTTGCCGCCGGCGCCCTGCATCTGCCGCGACAGAAAGATCCACACGCCGATCAGCGCCAGGAAGGGCAGCCAGGAGACCAGGAGGCTCACGAACCACGGCACGTTGTCGGACGGCGGGCGGGCGGTGATGGCCACGCCCTTGCCGTAGAGCCGCTGGATCAGCGACGGGTCGTTGGGCGCGTAGGTCTGGAACTGGCGGCCGTCGGTGAAGGTGCCGGAGATGTTCGGCCCCTCGATCACCACGTCGCGCACGCGGCCCTGGTCCACGTCGGAAAGGAGCTGGGAGAAGGAGATGTCATTGGCGCTGGTGCGCTGCCCCGGCGTCTGGAACAGCGAGAACAGCGCCAGCAGCAGCAGGACGATGATGACCCAAAGGGCGAAATTTCGTAAATTGGCGTTCATTGAACCCTCGTAGGGACACGGCCGAAGAGCTTTGTCGCGAGGGCCGGTCCAGGGCATCCGCCGAAGCGCCGCCCCCTGCCCGAAACCCCACCTTCCGGCCCTGCCCGCGATACGTCTCCCGACGCATCATGCGCTCCGCCGGTCCGGCTGCGACAGCGTTCCTCCCGCTACGTCCGGCCTTAATCTAGGTTGCCCCCCGCCCGTTGCCAAGGATGGCGCAGGGCAAACCGCTTGACTTACGCGCGATCCGACGCCGTTTTGCGCCGGTCCGGAGCGCGCTCCACCCGCACCTCGCCCCCCCTGGCGGTAACGATGGCCCCTGCGAGGGTCTGGCGGAAGACCTCCCCTTGCGGAATGTCTGCGGCCTGCAGCCGCGCCAGCAGGGCCTCCAGCTTGGCCAGTTCCACCGGACCTTCGGCACCCACCTGCGAGATGGCGCGCTCCAGCAGGCGGAGCGCGATCTCCTCGGGCAGGGCGCTGAACCCGGCGCGGTCGAACCGCAGCGGGCCGCTCTGCGTCCATCTGTCCAGAATGAGCGCCGATTGCGCCGCCGCCGTGGCGGCCTCCAGGGCGGCGTCGGCCCGCGCCATGCGGCGCGCCAGCACAGCGAGGCGCTCGGCCCCGAGGCCCTCGCGCGCCAGCGCCGGGGCCAGCGCCCGCAGGCGCGGACGGGCGAAGCGCACGTCGAAGTTCGAGGGATCGGTGGCGAAGGGGAGGCCTCGCGCCTGAAGGCTCGCCACCAGCCGCGCCTTGGGCATGCCGAGCAGCGGGCGGACGAGAACGATGCCGTCCCGCTCGCTGACCGTCCGCATGGCGGCAAGGCCGGAGAGGCCGGACCCCCGGGCGAGGCGGAACAGCACCGTCTCCGCCTGGTCGTCGCGGGTATGGGCCAGGGCGACGGCCTCGGCGCCGACGACGCGGGCATGGGCTGCCAGTAGCCCGTAGCGGGCGGCGCGGGCGGCCTCCTGGATGCCGGTCGGAGGCTTTTCCGCGGTCCAGGGGAGGATGACGTGGGCGATGCCGAGCGCGGCGCACAGCCGCCCGGCGGCCTCGGCCTCGCTGGTCGAGCTTGGCCTCAGGCGGTGGTCAACGGTGGCGGCGAAGAGGCGGGGGCCGCTCTCCCGAAGCGCGCGCCAGCGGGCTGCGAGCACGGCGAGGGCGGAGGAATCCGGTCCCCCGGATACCGCGATCAGCACGCGCCCGAAACGGGCGAGCGGGGCGAACAGAAGGTCCAGCTCGCTGTCGGCGATGGGCTGCGGGTCAGCAGCCGACACGCTTCTGCTCGCGCTCCACCGCCTGCCGGATGTGGGCGGGCGTGCGCGGATACTTGCGGTCCACCTCCAGGAAGGTGGCGCAGGCGGTGTCCTTCTCGCCGAGGCCGGCGAGGGACTGGCCGAGGCGCAGCAGCGCTTCCGGGGCGCGGGTGGAGTTGGGATATTTGGTCGAGACCTCGAGGAAGGACTGGGCCGCGTCGCGGTAGTTCTTCCGCAGGTAGAGGCTCTCGCCCAGCATGAAGGTGGCGTCGGGCACGATCCGCTCGTTGCCCGGCGCATCCATGATCTGGCGGAACAGGCGCTCCGCGGCGGCATAGTCCTGCCGCTGGATCTGGGCGATCCCGGAATCGTAGAGGTCGCGCAGCGCGCCGGGAGAGCCGGGCGCCGCCGCCACCTGCGTGCCACCGGCGACGCCGCCCGGGCCTGCCGCTCCGGCGTCCGGCACCGCTACCGAGGCGCTCGCCGGCGAGCCCAGGGGCTGCGGCGCGCCGGGCGCGGCGGGATTGGCGTTGGGATCGAAGGCGTCGGAGCGTTTGCCCGCGGCCGGGCTCACCGCCGCCGGCGCGACCGGCGGACGGGTCACGCCGCCCACGGCAGGCGCGGCGGTGCCGCCGGAATAGGGCTCGGCCGGCGCGGGGGCGCCGCCCTGAAGCCGGCGGAGCTCCGCCTCAAGCTGCTGATTGCGGTACTGGAGCTGCTCCACCTGCCCGGTGAGCTGGCGCAGGGCATTCTCGATCCGGTCCATGCGGGCGGAATTCTCGGAGGCCTGCTGCGCGGCGCGCGAGGCCTCCTGCTCCTGCTGCACGCTGCCCGGCGGCTTGAAGATGTTGCCGAAGAAATTGTCGTTGTTCTGGGCCGCGGCCGGTGTGCCGGCAAGGACCAGAAGCAGCGCCGCGATGCCGCCGACGGAGCCCCCCGAGAGGGGGCCAGCCATGTGGCGCACACCGACCAAGGACAAGCGGGGCATCTTCATGGAAGGCTTGATAGTGAGGGGAGGAAATGCGCGGTGGCGCGCGATCTTGCGAAAAAGCATAGCCCACCGAACCCGACCAAAGTGTGGCCCCTGGAAGCGGGGCGGGAACCGGCCGGCGCGCGCCCCGCCGCCTTCGGATGCGCGGCCCGTCCCGGTGGGTACCGCGCTGGCGGGCGGAGCCGGATGGCACCCCCCGCCGTCATCGGGACACATCAGGTGAAGGTCAGGAAGCGCCGCCGTTCAGCACCGTGACGGCGCGGCGGTTCTGCGACCAGCAGGAGATGTCGTTGCAGACCGCCACCGGGCGTTCCTTGCCGTAGGAGATGGTGCGCATGCGCGCCGGGTCGATGCCGCGGGCGGCGAGATAGTCGCGCACCGACTGGGCGCGGCGGGCGCCGAGGGCGATGTTGTATTCGCGGGTGCCGCGCTCGTCCGCATGGCCTTCGATGGTGAAG
>JAFIHR010000192.1 GCA_017849325.1 Xanthobacter autotrophicus
CCCCTGGTGGTGCTGCTGGTGATGATGAACCTCGTGGACGTGCTCTCCGTCACCGTCTCCCTCGAAAAGATGAACGACGCCGACTGGCGCCGCGCCGACATGGGCGCCGCCCAGCGCGCGGTCACCGCCTGCGGCATCGGCAACGTGCTGAACGGCCTGACCTCGGGCTTCCAGGCGGGGCTGTCCTCCTCCTCGGTGGGCCTCGCCTTCGCCACCCAGGCCACCGCGCGGGTGATCGGCCTTCTCGCCGGGGCGCTGATCTTCGCCACCGCCTTCTTCCCCAAGGCCATCGTGGCGCTGACCCTCATTCCCGCGCCGGTGATCGGCGGCATCCTGCTCTACACCTCGGCCTATCTTTTGGTGGCGGGGATGGACCTCATCGTCTCGCGGCGGCTGTCGGAGCGGCGGGTGTTCGTGGTGGGCCTGTCCATGCTGGCCGGCCTGTCGGTGGCGCTGCTGCCGCTGCGCGAGCAATTGCCGCCGGCGCTCCAGCCGCTGTTCTCCACGCCGCTCACCGTGGGGGCGCTGGCGGCCATCGCGCTCAACCTCCTGTTCCGCATCGGCATCGCCCGGGAGACCGACCAGATGGTGCCGGAGGGCGCCGCCGCCTTTCCCTTCGTGCGCGATTTCCTGGAGCGGCAGGGCGATGTGTGGGGCGCGCGGCGCGACGTGATCGCCGCCGCCATCCCCACCGTCGCCCAGGCGCTGGAGCTGGTGACGGATTCAGGCGTGGCGCGCGGCCCCATCGCCGTGTCGGCCCGTTTCGACGAGACCCATCTCGACGTCTTCCTGGTCTATGACGGCGAGGTGGTGGAGGCGCCGAAGGAGCGCCCGCCGCCCGAGGCGCTGCTGGGCGACGCGCGGGAGGTGGCGGCGTTTGCCGCCTACATGCTGAAGCAGCTCTCCGACCGGGTGCGCTTCGGCCGCACCGCCGCCGGCAGGGCCCGCATCGCCCTGCGCTTCGACCACTGACGGCGCGGGGGCGGTCAGAAATTGTCCTCGTTCGCGTGCAGCCCGGCACGGAACGGGTGGGCCGGATAGACCCCGAGGATGCGCATCTCGCGGGAGAAGAAGGCGAGCTCCTCCAGGGCGAGGCGCAGGTTGCGGTCCTCCGGGTGGCCGTCCACGTCGGCATAGAACTGGGTGGCGGTGAAGTGCCCGTCCATCTGGTAGGATTCGAGCTTCGTCATGTTCACGCCGTTGGTGGCGAAGCCGCCCAGCGCCTTGTAGAGCGCCGCCGGCACGTTGCGCACCCGGAACACGAAGGTGGTGACCACCGGCGCCTCGCCGGCCGGCGCCCATTCCCCGTCGCGCGCCAGGACGATGAAGCGGGTGGTGTTGTGGGCCTCGTCCTCGATGTTCTCGGAGAGGATCTCGAGGCCGTAGATCTCCGCCGCGAGGCGCGAGGCGATGGCGGCGCGGGTGGGATCCTTGGCCTCCGCCACCTCGCGCGCCGAGCCGGCGGTGTCGGCTGCGGTCACCGCCGTCAGGCCGAGGGTGCGGATCGCCTTGCGGCACTGGCCGAGCGCCATGATGTGGCTCTGCACCGTCTTGAGGGTGCCAAGGCTCGCCCCGGGCACGGCCATGAGCTGGTGCGACAGCGGCAGGAAATATTCGCCGATGATGTTGAGGCTCGACTGCGGCATGAGGTGATGGATGTCCGCCACCCGGCCGGCCACCGAATTCTCGATCGGGATCATGGCGAGGTCGGCCGTCCCGTTCTCCACCGCGGCGAAGGCATCCTCGAAGGTGGCGCAGGGCATCACCTCGTGGTCGGGGAAGGCTTCGCGGCAGGCGATGTGGGAGTTGGCCCCCGGCTCGCCCTGGAACGTGATGCGGCGACTCATGGTCTCGTCCTTCAGATGGTCGGCGGGCGCGCGGCGAAGGCTCCCGCCGCGGCGTCGCGCCTGACTTGTCCCCATCCCGCCCCGTCCGGCGCTGCGACGGCGCGTCGCGGGCCGGTCCGGGCCTTGGCCTGCAAGCGGCTGCGCGCAGGCGCGCGTGCCCCGGAAAGGCCGTCGTGGCGGTATCCCGTTCGACCCGCCGCCGGCGCGTCGAACGGTGGCATCGGGGCGCGCGTTATACGGGTTGCGCCTTCTCATTCAAAGTGGTTAGTGTCCCGGCGGAGCGTAGGGAGCGGAGGCTGGACACTTCCTGCGCGCCGCAAATGGGAGTGCCGGGAGACAGCCGGTGGTGCGCACCACGCGCGCGCGGGAGGTCTCCAGGCGGCCCGATACCGCAGAATTGCCGCCGGGCCGGATGCCACCTCAGAAGACGGCACGCCGGCCGCGACATTTGGGGACCGAGGGGCGAAGCGCCGATGAACGCTTTCGAATTGAACAAAATTGCAGGTGCGGTGCTGGGCACTTTGGTCCTCACCTTCGGCCTCGGAATCGTCTCTGAAAAATTGTTCGAGCCGGAGGCAATGGCCAAGCCGGGCTTCGAGATCGCCGTGAGCGAAGGCGGCGCCGGCGGCGCGGCGGAGAAGCCGAAGGAAGTGCCGATCGAGGAGCTGTTCGCCACGGCTTCCGTGGAGAAGGGCGCGGCCGTCGCCAAGAAGTGCGCCGCCTGCCACAATTTCCAGGAAGGCGCCGGCGCCAAGGTGGGCCCGGATCTCTATGGCGTCGTCGGCCGCAAGGTGGCGAGCGCCGAGGGCTTCGCCTATTCCGAGGCGATGAAGGGCCATGGCGGGGTGTGGACCCCGCTCGATCTCAACCACTTCCTGACCAATCCCAAGGCGGCCGTTCCCGGCACCGCCATGGCGTTCGCCGGCCTGCCCAAGGACGT
This sequence comes from Xanthobacter autotrophicus, assembly GCA_017849325.1. GTDB lineage: Bacteria > Pseudomonadota > Alphaproteobacteria > Rhizobiales > Xanthobacteraceae > Xanthobacter > Xanthobacter autotrophicus_B. The sequence goes on from JAFIHR010000192.1 coordinate 2,788, forward strand.
CGACCGGGCGAACATCATCGCCTACCTGAACTCCCTCTCTCACGATCCCAAGCCCCTGCCGACGGCCACCGCCGCCGCCGCGCCGGCCGGCGACAAGCCCGCCGAGGCCCCCGCCGGGGACGCCAAGCCGGCGCACTGAGGCATCCGGAGCGCAGGCCCGCCGTCCGGCCGGGCTTCACGCATTCGTCACCGAACAAGACGAGGGCCGATCCGCAACGGGTCGGCCCTTTTGCTTTGGCGCTTCGCGGCAGCGCGCGGCGGCTCCGGCCGCAAGGGAAGGCGGGAGGTGTCCGGCGGCGCCACGTTTCTGCCGTCGCGGCGCCCGCCATTATGGGCTATCCCCGATTCTCCCACCGGAAACGCCGCGGAGATGCCGATGCCCCCTCTGGTTGCCCGACTCGTGCTCGTCGCCCTCGCTGTCGCCGGCCTTGCCGCGCCGTCGCGGGCCGAGACGCCGCAGCCGGCCTTCCGGCACGGCGTCTCGCTCCTGGGCGAGCCGAAATATCCGCCGGGCTTCAAGCGCTTCGACTATGTGAATCCAGAGGCGCCCAAGGGCGGCGTGCTGCGCCTCGCCGAGGACGGCACTTACGACAGCTTCAATTTCATCATTCCGCGCGGCACGCCCGCCGTCGGCCTCGGCCAGATCTACGACACGCTCATGACCTCGGCCTATGACGAGGTGGCGAGCGAATACGGCCTCATCGCCGAGGGCGTGAGCTATCCGGCGGATTTCTCCTCGGTCACCTATCGCCTGCGCCCCGAGGCGCGCTGGCATGACGGCACGCCGATCACGCCCGACGACGTGGTGTGGTCGTTCCAGGTGCTGACCGCCAATAATCCCAGCCAGCGCTTCTATTACAGCCACGTGGCGAAGGCGGAGGCCACCGGCGCGCGCGAGGTCACCTTCACCTTCGACCAGGCGGGCAACCGCGAGCTGCCGCAGATCGTCGGCCAGCTCATGATCCTGCCCAAGCACTGGTGGACCGGCACCGGCCCGGACGGCAAGCCGCGCGACATCACCCAGGGCACGCTGGAGGCGCCGCTCGGCTCGGGTGCCTACAAGATCAAGAGCTTCTCGCCCGGCCGCTCCATCGTCTACGAGCGGGTGCCCGACTATTGGGGCAAGGACCTGCCGGTGAATGTGGGCAAGGATAATTTCGGCGAGATCCGCTACGAATATTTCCGCGACGACACGGTGATGCTGGAGGCCTTCAAGGCCGACCAGTACGACTTCCGCGTGGAGAGCTCGGCCAAGAACTGGGCCACCGCCTATGATTTTCCCGCCCGCACTGAGGGCAAGGTGGTGCTCGAAATGTTCGAGAACCACGCCTCCGGCGTCATGCAGGCGTTCGTGCCGAACCTCCGGCGCGAGAAGTTCCAGGACCCGCGGGTGCGCCGGGCGATGAACTACGCCTTCGACTTCGAGAGCATGAACCACACGCTGTTCTTCGATCAGTACAAGCGCATCAATTCCTATTTCTTCGGCACCGAGCTTGCCGCCTCCGGCCTGCCCGAGGGCCGCGAGCTGGAGATCCTGAACGAGGTCAAGGGCGCGGTGCCGCCCGAGGTCTTCACCACCCCCTACACCAATCCGGAGAACGGCTCCGACGAGGCGCGCCGGGGCAACCTGCGCGAGGCGGTGCGGCTGCTGAAGGAGGCGGGCTGGACGGTGCAGAACCGGGTTCTGACCAACGCCAAAGGCGAGCCCTTCACCCTGGAGATGCTGCTCGCCAGCCCGGCGATGGAGCGGGTGGCGGTGTTCTACAAGCCGGCGCTGGAGCGGCTCGGCATGAAGGTGACCATCCGCCTGGTCGATCCCTCGCAATATACCAACCGGCTGCGGGCGCGCGACTTCGACATGATCGTCACCGGCTGGGGCCAGTCCCTGTCGCCGGGCAACGAGCAGCGCGATTTCTGGGGCGCTGAGGCGGCCGACCGGGAGGGCTCGCGCAATTATGCGGGGATCAAGGACAAGGCGGTGGATAGCCTCATCGACAAGGTGATCTACGCCAGGGACCGGCAGGATCTCGTGGCCGCGACCCACGCCCTCGACCGGGTTCTGCTGTGGAATGAATATGTCATCCCGGCGTGGACCCTGAACTATACCCGCACCGCGCGCTGGGACCGCTTCTCCCATCCCGATCCGCTGCCGCGCTACAATTTCGCGTTCCCGGATATCTGGTGGTACGACGCGGCGAAGGCGGCGCGCCTGGGAGGCGGACAATGAGCTTCGACCCCCGGTCCTTCGGCGCGGGGCGCTTTGATCGCCGCGCCCTGCTGAAGCTCGCTGCGGCCGGCGGGCTCGCGGCCCATCCCGCTTTCGCCTCCGGCGCCTTCGCCAAGTCGCCGCCGCCGGCCTCACCGGCCCAGCCCGGGTCCGCGGACGCGGCGGCGGAGGCCGCGGCTCCCGCCCCGGCGAGCGAGCGCTACGGCCTTTCCTTCTTCGGCGACCTCGGCTACCCGGCGGATTTTCCTCATTTCGCCTATGTGGACCCTGCCGCGCCCAAGGGCGGGATGTTCTCCCAGCAGGTCTCCAGTTTCTTCTACAACCAGTCGCCCAACACCTATAATTCCTTCAATCCCTACAGCCTCCAGGGCAACGGCGCCCACGGGGTGGAACTCGTCTACGACACCCTCATGGTGCCGGCCGCGGACGAGAAGAGCGGCATCTACGGGTGCCTCGCCTCCTCCGTGACCATCGCCGACGACGGCCGCACCTACCGTTTCAAGCTGCGCCCCGAGGCCCGCTTCCACGACGGCACGCCGGTGACCGCCGACGACGTTGCCTACTCCCTCGACGTGATGAAGCGGCAGGGCCATGGCCTCCTGCGCATGGCGCTGCGGGACGCGGAGGTGTTCGAGGCCAATGGCCCCGGCGAGGTGGTGATCACCTTCACCCCGACCCGGGCGCGCAGCGTGCCGCTGCAGGTGGCGGTGCTGCCGGTGTTCTCCAAGGCGTTCCTCGCCCAGCACCCGTTCGACAAGTCCTCGCTGGAGCCGCCGCTCGGCTCTGGCCCCTACAAGGTCGCGCGCTTCGAGCCGGGGCGCAATGTGGAATACGAGCGGGTGGCCGACTATTGGGGCCGTGACCTGCCGGTGATGCGCGGGCGCTACAATTTCGACCGCGTGCGCTACGAATACTTCCGCGACCGCATCGCCGGCCTCGAAGCCTTCAAGGCGAAGGCCTATCTCTTCCGCCAGGAGTTCACCGCCCGCGAATGGGCGACGCAATACGACTTCCCGGCGGTGAAGGACGGCCAGGTGAAGGTGGAGACCTTGGCCGACGAGAGCTTCTCCGGCGTGCAGGGCTGGTTCTTCAACACGCGGCGGGAGAAGTTCTTCGACCGCCGGGTGCGCGAGGCCATCAACCTCCTGTTCGACTTCGAGTGGACGCGCAAGAATCTGATGTATGATTCCTATGCGCGCACCGTCTCCTTCTTCCAGAACTCGGACATGATGGCCGATGGCCTGCCCTCGCCGGCGGAGCTGAAGCTGCTCGATCCCTATCGCGCCCAGCTTCCGGCCCAGGTGTTCGAGGCGCCGTGGGTGCCGCCGGTCTCCGACGGCTCGGGCGAGGACCGCGCGCTGCGCCTGAAGGCCATGGAGCTGCTCAAGGAGGCCGGCTACACCGTCCAGAACGGCGCCCTGGTGAGCGCGAAGGGCGAGCCCTTCACCATCGAGTTCCTCGACAACGACAATTCCATGGAGCGCCACCACGGCCGCTTCATCGGCCACCTGAAGAAGGTGGGCATCGCCGCCACCTACCGGGTGGTGGATCCGGCGCAGTACGAGGCGCGCCTGCAGGTGTTCGACTTCGACATGATCGTGCGCCGCTACGGCTTCGCGCCCTATCCGGGGGACGAACTGCGCGCCTATTTCTCCACCGAGGCGGCGCGCACCCGCGGCTCCAACAATGTGGCCGGCATCGCCGATCCGGTGGTGGACGCGCTGATCGCCGTGGCGCTCGCGGCCCAGACGCCGGCCGAGCTGACCAGCGCCTGCCGGGCGCTGGACCGGGTGCTGCGCGCCGGTTTCTACTGGGTGCCGCAATGGTATTCGGATGTCTATCGCCTCGCCTATTGGAACGTCTTTGCCCGCCCCAAGGTGAAGCCGAAATATGAGCTCGGCGCGCTCGATACCTGGTGGAGCACCAAGCCCGAGACCGCTCAGGGCGGTTGACGGCTCCGCTTCGGACCGGCACCGTCCCGGAGTGTTTCCTGCGGGCGCCCGCGCGCGGCAAACGCTCCAGGGTGCGGCCGGACGCGCTTTCTTCACACGAACCGGGTTCCACGTCGTTCGAGAACGCTGGGGTGGGATCGGGAGACGAGATGCTCGCTTACATCATTCGCCGCATCGCGCTGATGGTGCCCACCATCCTGGGCATCATGCTCGTGTCCTTCGTGGTCATCCAGTTCGCGCCCGGCGGGCCGGTGGAGCGGGTGATCGCCCAGCTCACCGGCGACGACGTGTCCGCCACCCAGCGCGTCTCCGGCGGGGGCGGGGACTTCTCGGGCGGCGCCCAGGCCCAGGCGCCGGGCGTGGCGGACGCGGTCAATGCCAAGTATCGCGGCGCCCAGGGGCTCGACCCGGCCTTCATCAAGGAGCTGGAGAAGCAGTTCGGCTTCGACAAGCCGCCCCATGAGCGCTTCCTGAAGATGATCACGAGCTATGCCGTGTTCGATTTCGGCCGCTCCTACTTCCGCGACATCTCGGTGCTCGACCTCATTGCCGAGAAGATGCCCGTCTCCATCTCGCTGGGGCTGTGGATGACGCTGCTGACCTACCTCATCTCCATCCCGCTGGGCATCGCCAAGGCGGTGCGCGACGGCTCGCGCTTCGATGTGTGGACCTCGGCGGTGGTGATCGTCGGCTATGCCATCCCGTCCTTCCTGTTCGCCATCCTGCTGATCATCCTGTTCGCCGGCGGCTCGTTCTGGGATCTCTTCCCCCTGCGCGGGCTCACCTCGGACAATTTCTGGCAGATGAGCTGGCCCGAGCGCATCGTCGATTACCTGTGGCACCTCGTGCTGCCGCTCACCTCCATGGTGCTCGGCGCCTTCGCCACCATGACGCTGCTCACCAAGAATTCCTTCCTGGAGGAGATCCGGAAGCAATATGTCACCACCGCGCGGATGAAAGGCCTCTCGGACAATCAGGTGCTCTATGGCCACGTGTTCCGCAATGCCATGCTGATCGTCATCGCCGGGTTTCCCGGGGCGTTCATCGCCGCCTTCTTCTCCGGCTCGCTGCTGATCGAGACCATCTTCTCCCTCGACGGCCTCGGCCTTCTGGGCTTCGAGAGCGTGCTCAACCGGGATTATCCCGTGGTGTTCGCCACCCTCTACATCTTCTCCCTGGTGGGCCTCGTCGTGGGCCTCGTGTCGGATCTCACCTATATGCTGGTCGATCCGCGCATCGACTTCGAGACGCGGGAGGTCTGACGCGATGGACGCCGTTCCCGTGCTCCAGCCGGGCGAACCCACCGACGTGCCGTCCGCCCGTGACCTGCCCCACGGCGCGCTTCCCCCGCCGGGGGACGGGAGGCCGCGCGGGCGCTTCTCGCTCTCGCCGCTGAACCGGCGGCGGCTCGCCAATTTCAAGCGCAACCGGCGGGGCTACTGGTCCTTCCTGGTCTTTTCCGTGCTGTTCGTGCTGAGCCTGTTCGCCGAGGTGATCGCCAACGACAAGCCGATCCTGCTCGAATATGACGGCGCCTATTATTTCCCCGTCCTGAAGGCCTATCCGGAGACCACCTTCGGCGGCGATTTCGAAACCCAGGCGGACTATCGCGACCCCTATCTCCAGAAGCTCATCGCCGGGAAGGGCGGCTGGATGATCTGGCCGCCCATCCGCTATTCCTATTCGACCCACAATCTCGACCTGCCCACCCCCGCCCCCTCGCCGCCCACCTGGATGCTCACCGAGGCGCAGTGCAGGGACGTGGCGCAGAAGAAAGGCGTCTCCGGCTGCGCCGGCCTCGAATGGAACTGGCTCGGCACCGACGACCAGGGCCGCGACGTGGTGGCGCGCCTCATCTACGGCTTCCGCATCTCGGTGCTGTTCGGCCTGGCGCTGACCATCGTCTCCTCGGCCATCGGCGTGACGGCGGGGGCGGTGCAGGGCTATTTCGGCGGCTGGGTGGACCTTTTGTTCCAGCGCTTCATCGAGATCTGGACCGCCATTCCCTCGCTCTATTTGCTGCTGATCATTTCCTCGGTGCTGGTGCCGGGCTTCTGGGTGCTGCTGGGCATCCTGCTGCTGTTCTCCTGGGTGTCGCTGGTGGGGCTGGTGCGGGCGGAGTTCCTGCGCGCGCGGAACCTTGAATATGTGCAGGCCGCGCGGGCGCTCGGGGTAGGCAACTTCACCATCATGACGCGCCACCTGCTGCCCAACGCCATGGTGGCGACGCTCACCATGCTGCCCTTCATCCTGTCGTCCTCGGTGATGACGCTCACCGCCTTGGACTTCCTCGGCTTCGGCCTGCCGCCGGGCTCGCCCTCCCTCGGCGAGCTGCTGGCCCAGGGCAAGAACAACATCCAGGCGCCCTGGCTCGGCCTCACCGGCTTCTTCACCGTGGCGGTGATGCTGAGCCTTCTGATCTTCACCGGCGAGGCGGTGCGCGACGCCTTCGACCCGCGCAAGACCTTCGAGTGA